>CAZSFH010000054.1:0-13868 GCA_964606115.1 uncultured Planctomycetia bacterium
CAAGTACAATCCCATGGACAGCGCGTTTGTGGAGAAGGAGGGTCGACGGATTGTTCTTTCCGTGGATTATGCCCCGATCGGCGAGAAAGCCGTTGACTACGGCTCCGGCGTGTTCATCCGTCCCGACCATGACGAGCCGTGGATCGACCGAATTACCGGAAAGTCCGCGCCCGAGGTGGCTCCCGGGAACACCGGCCCCCTCGCCGCGGGATTTCACCTCAGCACCGTTCGCCTGCGGGACGGCCGTCTGCTGGCCATGACCCGCACGCAGGGCGGTTGGGACATCGACGGGAAGATGACGATGAGCTACTCCGACGACAACGGAAAAACGTGGACCTACCGGGCAAGTCCATTTCCCCCCATCGGTTCGACCCAGCGCCTGGTGCTTATGCGACTGAACGAAGGTCCGTTGTTATTCGTGTCCTTCGCGAAAAACGAAATTTTTGCTTCACTTTCCTACGACGAGGGAACGACCTGGACCGATCGAATTCACATCGACGACGGGAGCCACGGATACATGGCCGCCACCCAGACGCCCGACAACCGCATACACCTGATCACCAGCAAACAGTATTACCGGTTCAATCTGCCGTGGCTGAAACAGGCCGTGAAATAAGTAAAAAGCCGTTAGCACGACAACGCGAGATACCCCCCTCCTCCGTTCTTCGTGTTGAAGGAAGGAAGGCCATTTAGGCATTCATTTTCTACATCGCACTACGTGCGGGTGGCTGCAAGAATTTTCGAGGAAGCAACCCAAAAAAAGCGCATTGCTGAGAATATCAGGTCGTGCTGACGTGTCGATTGTGACGGATCTCTTTGAGACGAAACGCGTTCCATCGAGAAGCACGAAATCCCCCGAAGTCGATGCCGTTCCATGCTTCGATGAGGGGTATTTTGTATATTTTTCTCACAAACGTTGAATGGTGTGGTCCGGATTGACCGATCATCAAATTTAAGCGGAGATGCCCGGAAATAAAGGCTTGTTGCCTTCGTGTCATCCCGTTTCGTGTTTTTTTAGAGTGTTTCACAGGACCTGAATCGAACCGGAGATTCGGGGCTCCCTGCCTGACAAAAAATGAAAACCAGGGATGGTTCGAGTTCCGGTTTTTGGGTTCATGGAATCTCCGTGCCTGCTAAAACCCGCAATGGAAGGACCGAGAGACAGAGGGTCTCGTCGCGGATTTCCTCACTCAGTGGGTGATGACGCTCCACATCCAGATCGGGAATTCGATCAGAAGAAAGCGGACTTCAATCGTTATCATCGGATTGATTTCAAACCGATCGCTTAAATCAGAGATCAATCGTTTGAACACGTACCTTCGATTGTATAGAGTATACAGGGATTGAATTCGCCTTCACTCACCTTTTTCTTTTTTTCTGATCAGATATGTCCGTCCTCGTTTTAGCTGATGGAACCGTGTACGAGGGAAGTTCGTTTGGCGCCGAGAAGCGCACGAGCGGTGAGGTCGTGTTCCATACCGGAATGACCGGATATCAGGAAATCCTTACGGATCCTTCCTATTACGGTCAGATCGTGGTAATGACCTATCCCCATATTGGAAACTACGGCGTGAACCCGGAGGATGTGGAGTCTCGTAACATTTTCGTGAACGGATTCGTGGTGTACGAGTGTTCGCGTGTGGCCAGTAATCCGCGTGCGACCTCCACGCTTGATGAATATTTGTCGGAACAGGAGATCCCGGGTATTGAAGGGGTGGATACCCGGGCGATCACCCGCCGCATTCGTGAAGAAGGTGCGATGCCGGGAATTATTCACCCGGAACCGGAAGAGGAAGGTCTCGAAGAACTGAAAGACCAAGCAGCCGATTTACCCACCATGAAAGGGAGAAATCTGATTCCGGAGGTCACCCGGGAAGGCGAGGAGAGCTGGGACGAGTCCCTGGATCCGACGTTTCGAACATGGAAAGAAGATCAGGGCCCGATTGACGCAAAGGTGATTTGTATTGATTACGGCATTAAGAATAATATTCTTCGAAATCTCCGATCCCGATTCGAAGAGGTTTGTGTTGTTCCCTCCAGTTATACCGCCGAGCAGATTCTTGAACTGGATCCGGACGGAATTTTTCTTTCGAACGGGCCAGGGGATCCGGCGGCACTGGACGAGGAACTGGAGGTTCTTGAGAAACTTGTTGAACATGATGTACCGATTTACGGCGTATGTCTGGGACATCAACTTCTGGCCCGGGCGATGGGGGCGGAGACGTATAAATTGAAGTTCGGCCATCATGGTGCGAACCACCCGGTCAAAGATCTCCGGACGAATGAGATCGAAATTACCTCTCAGAACCATGGCTTCGCCGTTACGGAAGAAAGTGCTGAAGCAGCCGGATTTGATATTACTCATGTTAATTTGAATGATCAAACGGTTGAGGGGATGATTCACGAGGAAGAACCGGTCGCCTGTGTCCAGTTTCATCCCGAGGCTGCCCCGGGACCACAGGACAGTTCACACCTGTTCTCCACATTTGCGGGAATGGTTCGCGAGTATGTTGAATCCAAGGAGGAGCGTGAACTTCATGGAAAAGGATGTTGATCTTGCTAATGACCCGGCCCTTGATCCGCAAGAACGGGATCGTCAGCAAAAGGGAGATATGAACGATGAGGGCGAAGCGGAAAAGCGAAGACGACGTACCACATATGTGATTGACCGGGATTTCCAGTACCGCTTTTCCACGTCCTGGATGGCGTTGATGGTTCTATACGTGGTGCTCGTGGGAGCCATATTCTACGGGGCCACTCTTTACATAAAAGGGGGGGTTATTAAGAAACAGGCACATCAGTTTCTTGAAAATCTCCTCTGGTACGCAGGCGCGCCAACAGTTCTTTTGACCGTCCTGTTTGTGCTTTATTTTATACTGCTTGCCCATCGAATTGCCGGTCCGGAGTATCGATTGAACAAATCTCTCAAGAGAATCGCGTCGGGCGATATTGATTTTTCGGTTCAACTCCGGAGCACGGATTACCTGAAATCCCTCGCCGATCGGGTAAATGAAGTCATATCCTTAATGAAGGATCGCAGAGATCAAATACGTGGAATTGAGGACAAAGTAGAACGGCTGCACGATCGACTGGAAGTCGAAGAGACCGTTTCTAAAAACGACCTTGAACTCTGTGAACAGATCGGGCAGGAACTTTCGAAGCTCCAGGAAATATCCGACACAGAGGGAGAGAGCGGAGATTCGAGTGAAGATGAGGAGCACTGATACAGGGCCATGTCCAATACAAGAGCGATAATCGGACTCCAGTGGGGAGATGAAGGCAAAGGGAAATTGGTCGATTACCTGTCCGAATCCGTCGACGCAATTGCACGTTTTCAGGGAGGGGCAAATGCCGGGCACACGGTGAAGGTGGGGGGAGAGGAAATTGTGCTGCATCAGATTCCATCCGGTATTGTCCAGGAAGGGACCACCTGTTTCATCGGAAAGGGAGTGGTGGTGGACCCGGTTTCGCTGCTCGAAGAACTGGAAACCCTGGACGAATTCGGTATTGATCCGGAGGGACGGCTGTTTATTTCCCCGGGCTGCCACGTGGTTTTTCCCTATCACCGTCTCCTGGATGGGGCCATGGAAGCGTTTCGAAAAGGAGAGGAGATTGGAACGACCGGACGGGGAATCGGTCCATCTCACGCGGACAAAGTTTCGTACTGGGGGATTCAGATGGGGGATCTGTTTCACCCGGATCGGTTTCGAACTCGTCTGGATATGAATCATCGTTTCAAGAAGCAGCAGCTCGAGGGAATTCTCGGGGAAACTGCTCCGGATCTACAGGAGATGGCCGAGACGTATCTTGATTGTGCGGATCGTCTTTCGGCTTTCGTGGAACAGGTGGATCGGCGTTTGATGAATGTGCTGTCGGAGGACCAGTCTTTACTGCTGGAGGGGGCGCAGGGAACGTTGCTGGACGTGGATCACGGAACGTACCCGTACGTGACGGCTTCGAATGCATCCGCGGCGGGGATTTATGCCGGGACCGGGCTTCCTCATGGATGTGTGGACGAAGTGATTGTCGTTGCAAAAACCTACACGACGCGTGTCGGACGTGGTCCGTTCCCGTCGGAGGAAGAACATCAGGCTGGTGAGAAACTGCGAAATCAGGGCAACGAATTTGGCTCGACCACCGGTCGCCCGAGACGATGTGGCTGGTTCGATCTGGTCGCTTCTGAGTACGCGTGTCGTGTGAACGCGGCCGATCGGATTGCACTGACAAAATTGGATATTTTGTCGGGATTTGATACAATTAACGTCTGTACAGGTTATGAATTAGATGGGGAAAAGGTGGATGGATTTCCCCGTGACATTCACAAGCTCGAACAGGTGGAACCCGTGTACACGTCATTTGACGGGTGGTCCGCTTCGATAACGGACTGTCGGTCCTATCAGTCGCTTCCGAAAAACGCCCGGACGTTTGTTGAGTTTCTCGAAAATCGACTGGACGTTCCGATATCCTGGGTCGGGGTGGGCCCCGCTCGTGAACAGATAATTTCCTGCTAATCGATCATCACGTCACGAACTTTCATGCATCCGCCCGCACATATTGCGATCGTAATGGATGGAAATGGACGGTGGGCCAAAGAACGGGGTTATCCCCGGATTGAAGGACACCAGGAAGGGGCCGAATCCGTTCGGGAAATAACGGAATGTTGTGTGGAGAAGGGAGTGGATGAGCTCACTCTCTTCACGTTTTCCATGGACAACTGGAAGCGACCCGACGATGAGATTTCCTTCTTGATGGATCTGCTCAAGATGCACCTCCGAACGGAACGGGAAACGATCATGGAAAACGAGATCGACTTTCGGGTCATCGGTCGAATCAATCAGCTTCCGGAAGAGCCTCGCAAACTGATCGAAGAAATGAAGCGGGATACCCGGAATCACGATCGGATGGTGTTGCGGCTTGCCCTCAATTACGCCGGGAAGCAGGAAATCCTCGATGCGGTTCGGCATCTATGCGAGGAGGTAAATTCCGGATCTCTTCAGCCGGAAGAGATTAACCGGGAACGACTGAAAGATCATCTTTACGATTCCGAGATGACGGATCCAGATCTGCTAATTCGGACGGGCGGGGAGAAACGGATTTCCAACTTTCTACTCTGGCAGATTTCGTACACGGAAATCTATTTTACGGAGGTGTACTGGCCGGATTTTCGGGAGGACGAACTTGATCGGGCGATACAGTCATTTCACAAGAGAGAGCGCCGATACGGAGGGCTAAAAACAACCTAACATGATCCCGTCTGATATGGGAGCGTGCACTCAGAGAACTCTTAGTGAGCGATCTGATGGGTTATTTTCCCTCAAAACCCGCTAAAATAAATGGGGTTTCCGAAATTTCGTGCAGACCGCCTGCTGAGGACTCACTGGCTCACTGCACCTTTTCAAAAGACCTCATAGATGAAAAATGACGCGATCTGAAGTTGCATCCTGTTTTCATCGTCCTCCAGCGTTTCACCGCGGACGGTTTTCGAACGAGAAGTGACACTTCGTCTAATGTTCTGTTTCAATCTGGATTCGTGAAAGCTCGGTTCCTGTTTGCTCCCGTACCGATTTTTCTTGCGTCCGCTCTGATCGCCGTCGATTTCTGGTTCGGCGTCCACTGGGGTGTTTTTTCACTCATTTGTTTGGTGTCGGCCGGTAGTGTTTTCGAGGCTTGCCGAGCGTTTGAATCATCCAATTTTCGGGTGCCGTACTGGCTTTGCACCGTCTGTTCGCTGGTCTGGATGACTCTGGCCGGTATTTTATTTCTGGTGCCTGAAAAGATGTCCAATCTATTCCGTTTATCCCTCGAAGGTGGGGGAGGGATTCTCCTTGCATATGGAATGTTTGCTGTACCGCTTCTCGCGATCTTAGCGATCATCATCATCTATGGCCTGCGAAACTGCTCGCCGGCAACCGTTCGTGGAGGACTTGGCGGATTGGGTCTTGTCGTGCTGTTTAACTCGATCTATATTCAATCGTTCGTGCTGATTCATCTGTTCCCCGATCGTCCCGATTTGAGTACACTCTGGATCGTCTTTATTGTTCTCGTGAACAAGGGGTCCGATACCGCAGCGTACCTGATCGGGAAGGGAATAGGGGTGCATCAGATGACTCCTCGTTTATCTCCCAATAAAACCTGGGAAGGCCTGGCCGGTGCGGTGTGTGCCGGGGGGTTGATGACGGTTCCATTCGCGCTTTACTCCGAACTGGGTGTCCATCATTCGATCCCATTGATGCTCGGTGCCGGCGTTGCTTTATCACTCAGTGGTGCGGTCGGTGATCTCGTTGGTTCCATGCTGAAGCGCGGGGCGGAAGTTGAGGACTCATCGGTGTTGATACCGGAACTCGGAGGGATACTTGATATGTCCGATTGTTTTCTTGTGAGTGTTCCCGTCTCTTTGTTAATTCTTTTGCTGATAACGTAAAATCAGAATAAGATGGCAGAAAAACAGATGTACGTGGACAAGTCGGATGAGCTGATTCAGTTGCTCGGTCCCCAGGATCAGAATCTGAAGATGCTTGAAGATCAGTACGGCGTTGATGTTGTATCAAGGAGCGGGGAGTTAAAGATTCTGGGAGAAAAGCAGGAGGCAGTGGAAGCGGTATACGCCATTCTTCGATCACTGCTGGAAGGGGTTCGGTCGGACGTCATTCCCGATGAGACCACGGTCAAGGATCTCATTGATCAACAGCAGCGGGGAGAGCAACCGTCTCTTCGGAACGAAACCGAAGAAGCTCCAGCTTCGACGAGCTCGCGAGTTCGCTTTCGTGCGATGACCGAAGGCCAGGCCGATTATGTACGAAAAATGCGAGAGTGCGATATTGTTTTTTCCATTGGACCGGCGGGAACGGGAAAGACATACCTGAGTGTTGCTCGTGCTCTCGAAGCGCTCTGGGAGGGAACGGTCGACCGTCTGGTTCTCTGTCGGCCGGCGGTGGAGGCTGGAGAGAAACTCGGTTATTTACCCGGCGACATCGAGGCGAAAGTTAATCCTTATTTGAGACCGCTTTACGATTCCCTTCGGTCGCTTCTTGAGTTCGAACGTCTCGATGAACTTCTGTCGGACGAAGTAATTGAAATCGTTCCTCTGGCGTTCATGCGAGGACGTACGCTCGACGATGCATTCATTATCCTCGATGAAGGTCAGAACACGACCGGAGATCAAATGAAAATGTTTCTTACCCGCATGGGACGAGATTCACGTGCGGTGGTCACCGGTGATATCACACAGATTGACATTCCGGATCACAAACAGTCGGGTCTGGTTCAAGCGCAATCCCTTTTGAAGGATATTGATGGGATTGCCTTCGTCGAGCTGACGGAGTCCGATATCGTTCGTCATCCTCTCGTGCATAAAATTCATGAAGCGTATGAATCTCTTGAGCAGTAGTCAAATTCGGATCACCGGTATCATTTTTCAGTTTTCACTTCTTCTGTTGTCCGTTCTGTCGTGCAGAAATACCGCTGATTCTCGTGCCCCGAAAACCGGTCAGAAACAACAGAAGGAGAAGGCCGCACCGGTGCCCCGACCCGGCGTGGATCCGACGAAGGAAATCTTTCAGCCTCCAATCGAGATGTTTTCCCCCGAGGATAGTCGGAATCTCATCTACCTCGCAGAAGGATATGAGCTGGAAGCCATCCTGACGGAACCGGAGATCAAGGAGCCGGTTGCCGTCGCATTTGATGCAAGCGGGCGGATGTACGTTGCCGAAATGCGTACGTACATGCAGAACATCGACGGCGAGGGACAGAAGGAACCAAATAGCCGAATATCCGTTCACATGGACCGGGACGGAGACGGACGGTATGATACACACCGTGTGTTTGCGGACGGCCTCAAACTTCCCCGTATGATGTTGACGTTAAAAGAAGGACAGCTTCTGGTACACGAAACATGGGACAGCAAGGTGGTGAAATACACTGATACGGACGGTGACTTTTCAGCGGATCAGTCGACCGTGGCTTTTGAATTGGGGCCCACAAAGGCGAATCTTGAACATCAATCCAGCGGATTTCTCTGGGCCGCGAATAACTGGATCTACATGAACCACGAGTTTAAAACCTTTCGCGTTCGCTGGACACCGGATGGATTCGAACAAGAAGCCGGAAACTACAAGAGCAAAGGCCAGTGGGGATTAACACAGGATAATTACGGGAAACCATGGATTTTGAGTGCCGGGCATGAGCTTGGTCCGGTTAATTATCAGCAACCTATCGAATACGGAACCTTTTCCATTGCAAAAAGCACCCCGGAGAACTGGCGAAAAGTCTATCCGCTGTGTGCTGTTCCAGATGTTCAGGGAGGCCCCCCGCGGCTGCGCGAGAACAATACGCTGAATCATTTTACCTCCACCTGTGGACAGGATGTGTTTCGCGGAGATCGGCTCCCCCGATCCCTTCGGGGGGATCTGCTGTTTGCGGAACCGGTGGGGCGGCTGATTCGTCGAGCGGAAATTAGGAACCGGAAGGGCGTCACCCATCTTCGGAACACCTACAAAAAAGCGGAGTTTCTTCGAGCCACCGATCCCAACTTCCGACCCGTAAATTTGCAGACGGCTCCTGATGGCACGCTGTATATCGTTGATATGTACCGGGGGATCATCCAGGAATCACAGTGGGTAGGAAAAGGATCGTACCTGCGGAAGATGGTGAAAAAATACGGTTTGCAGAAAAACGTCGGGAAAGGTCGCATCTGGCGACTCCGGCACCATGACTTTACGCCGGGACCTCAGCCCAGTATGTACGATGAATCCTCCGAGAAACTCGTCGAGCATCTGGACCATCCGAACGGGTGGTGGCGTGACATGGCGCAGCGTCAGCTGGTGCTTAGACAGGCTGTGGGCGTTCGAGACCGACTGGTGGAGGTGATCAAAACGCATTCGAATCATCTCGCTCGGTTTCACGCTTTATGGACGCTTGAAGGGCTCGGTGAGCTGGAGCCGAAGCATATACTTGTGCTTCTGGAGGATGAGCATCCTGAGGTACGACGTGCCGCTATTCGTGCTTCGGAAACACTGTTTCAAAAGGGTCGAGCCGGTGACCGTCTTCGGAATCGAATTCGTTCCGTGCCAGACGAGGATGTAACGCCCGGCGAAGTCATACAGGTGATGTTAACCGCTACGAGGCTCAATTGGTCCGGTACGAAGAGCATGGTTCGGTCGTTGTCGAAGGAGCCCGGACGTTCCCGGGGCGTTCAGACCATTGCTGAAAAGCTTTTCGAGCGACAAAGCGATCACTCAAAGTAAAGCAGAAGAAAGAGGACCGGCCACAGAAAGCAGACGAAAAACCAGTACGCTCTGCAAACTGTCAGCGGGGCGAAACCGTTTTGATTGTAGGTTCCATTGAACAATTTAACGGTGCAGAATAGCAGAAAAAGCAGTCCTCCGAGTACATGTATTCCATGCGTACCGATGATCGTATAGTACAGAGCGGCAAACACCGTCCCTTCGTTCCCCTGCAGGGTTAGTCCATGGGCAATCATTCTCGTCCATTCATACCCCTGGATGAACAAGAAAAGTCCTCCCAGAACGCCGGTGGCGAGATACCACCACCGAGCCTGATTTATGGCTTTTTGATAAGCGAGCCGGGTGCCCCGGTAAATGAAATACGAGGACATCAACAGAAGGGCCGTGTTCAGTGCAGTGACGATCATGGGTAATTGTAGGCCGTCGGGCAACCAGAAATTTTGATCCGGGGGCGTTCGCCCGACAGAACCGCATAGAACAACGAGGAAGTTTTGCTGGAGTGCTTCCTTTCCCGGTGCGGTATGAATGGCTTTCAGAAGGAGGTACGAGCCGATAAGACCGAGAAAAAACATGGCTTCAGCGGTGATGAACAGTCCCGTTCCAAGAGTAGTCGACTCGTTCCGGCGGGATTGATAAAATGCATGCGGGTCAGCGGGTGTCTCGGTTTTCGACCGGCTCATGGCTGGTGGCGGAATCAGGACTCGACGACGAAAGGCTTTTGAGATATGTGACTATTCGATCGATCCTTGACGATGAAAGATGATCGTATCTGGGCATGTTGGGAGGGAAACCACTGACGACCCGTTTTCCGGGAGAGAGGATTGATTCCCGGATGTATGATTCATCTGCAACAATGGTGGTTCCGTCACGCAATTTTCTCCTGGAGTTGTAAAGGTTTTTAAAACTGGGGCCCAGACCTTGTGTTCCGTCGGTGCTGTGACAGGTTTTGCATCCATGCTGCTCTAACAATTCCGCCCCCTTCACCATCTGTCGTTCGTCCGTGTTCCCGGACGGGCCTGTGGTTTGTTTGGTTTCCTGCCATCGGATGAAAACGAACGCTCCGAGGATGAGAATGAGTATCAGGGCTGCAGTCATCGCAATTCGATCGAGCGTATTCACGAGTCGCTTGTTTTTTTTCGGGCGATCTTTTTGATTTCTCGAAACACCTGATCGACCGACCACCCGCTTCCTTTCCAGGCGGTCCGGATCGTGCCGTCAGCGTCAATTGCATACGTACGCATGTTATGTCGGATTTGATCCTTTTTCGAATCTTCTTTCAACTGGATTCTCAAACGGATGGTGAGGGTTCGAATCGTTTTCGGGTTTCCGGTCCAGAACGACCAGTTCTTAAAATTGACATCATATTGTTTTCCGTAGTACCGAAGAACCTCCGGTGTGTCCGTTTCCGGATCAAACGAAACTGAGACGAACTGGACGTTCAGGTCCGGCACGGAATGCACACGTTTTTGCACCTGCACCATTTTTTTCGTGATCCGCGGACACATTTTTTTCATCGGACAGCTCGTGTAGATAAAACTCATCAGTACCGGTGAGCCTCTGAGTTGATTCAATGAGACCGAATCTCCGTTCTGGTCGATGATGCCGTTGTCCGGAAGACGTTGAATTGATTTTCCGATCGTGGGACCACTGACAATTTGATCTCCGTCAAGTTTTATACCGGGGGAGCCGTTCGGTTGTGCTCGAGGCGTAGACCCATTATTCCCGTAAAAGAATAGGAAATAACCCGAAAAGACGGCAAAGATGGTAAACAGTAAAACAATGGCCGAGCGCATAACATTCAATCAGTCAAGCGATTGAAAACAATTTCACGTGGAAACGCGAAAATCAGCATCACGTTTATGAACAAACGGAGGAGAGAGAGTTCTCGTGAATCCTCAGCTGAAAAGAGCGGGTGCTCGCTGGGAATACAACAGGAAACGCCGCCACAGAGTTCCACCGGGTGAACTCCGTTTTACGGCATTGTCTTCTATAACGAGGGTTCCATGGGGAGACCACTCAAGACAAGACTCGTTCCGTGCGGGATGAGTGTAGAGGGAACGACTCATTGAGCGGCTGATACGTTCCGTATTTATCCTGTTGCTTATCCGTCGTTTCCGGGAGAATTGCTGGCAGCATCCGGGCTTCCGTCGGCGGTACGGTTCGATTTTATTGCTGGTTTCTTTTTCGCGTTCTCTTTTTGGCCGTTTCGTTTCCACCGCGAGAGTCGCTGGTTCAGCGCTGAAATTCGGGAGCGAAGGGATTGATTTCGCTGTTTTAATGTTCGGATCCGGCGAATCAATCGTTTTCGGGTTGAAGGATCAAGTTGATGATCTTCCTCGTTCTGTTTTCTCTTCTTCAGGGTAGTATCAGGTGATTCGGGAGATTCTTCGGAGGACGTTGCTAACTTGTTTTTCGGTTTCTTGTTTTTACGAAGCTTATGAAGCTTTGCCTGAAGCTTGGCTTTTGACTGCAGGGCACTGGCCAGCTTCTTTGTTAATTGGGAGTTATTGGATTTCAGCGACTGGTTTTTCTTCACCAGCTTTTCATATTTCGTGAGCAGAGTTTTGTATTTGCCTTGAAGAGAACCGTTGTTTCGTTGAAAGGAGGTTTCGGATTTTTTTGCATTATCTGAATCATCGCTCGTGGATTTTTTGCTTTTCAGTTTATTACGCTCGTATTCGTGACGTCTTTCCGGCGGCATTTCAAGTAGCTCTTTGGATTTTTTGTAAATCCGATCGAGCGTATCGTCCGATCTCTTCGATTCTACAGCGTACTCACGGTAGCCTTCCACGGCTTCCATAGCCCGTTCATATTCAAACGACCGAAAGTAATTGAGAGCCAGGCTTCGATAAATTTGTGCACGGGCCAAATTGGGGAGTCCATGGTATTGCACTGCTTTCTTATAATAGCGCGTTGCTTTTGACGGACTATTCTTTTGCTCCGCTTCTCGCCCAAGGATCAGGGTCCGAAGAGTTTCCTTGTTAAACGGTTTTTTATTCACGACGTCCAGATGTCTTACTTCGATCCAGGGATACCCATTGAAAGCACTTTTGACCGTTCCCCGGATCTCAATTAAAGCGTACTTGTTCGCCCGGAGCAAAGGATCAAGGTCTTCATTTCGGTTCTCGATATAAAGAAACGGGAAGTCGTTAACCCGTTCATTTTTGACCCAGAGACGGGTCTGGGGTTTCCAGACGGAAAACGAAACGTGATCATCAGCATTAAAGGGAGAAAAGAAAGGGGACCAGAGATTATCAATTTTGTGAAAATAAGCACGAAAATGGATGTCCGTGTTTTTGTACGATTTCGGTTGTTCGATGAGCCGCTCGAGGGGTAGGGTTTTATAGTCTCGATGTGGGTCATATCCTTCGATGGGCGCTGAAAAAAGCAACGAGCTACTACTCAGTATCAGTGCCGGCAGGAAGATAAGGTATAAGCGTTTATGGAATCGCATATGTCCGACTCCGGTAAATGAAATAAAGAAAACCGTTTCCTGTTGAACTCAACGAAGCAGATAACCGTGGCAGATCATGTTTAATATATACCACGATTTCGTAATTGTCAACGTCCTCCCGATTCTGAGCGAGGATTTTTCATATGAATTCAGTTTACCTGCGGAACATGTTTTTAAAGGGGTGTTTCTGGAATGGTATGCTTTTTCGGGTTCTCCTGACGGATAATGAAGCCGGGACGGGTGCTCCTCGGTGCTTGATTCGTCCATTTCGTGATGATTTCAGAGAGTTCTTCTGACGAAGCGGATGACTCAGGCATGAATCCATGTTAATCATCACTGGAATTTTTGTTTTTCATGTCCACGCGGATATACCACTCGCCGCCGTCTTTTTCGGCCTGGAGTTCACTCGTTCCCTGTTTGAAATTAAACTCGATGGTTTTTCGGCCGGGCACATTTGTGTCTTTGGGACGGCGAAAATACCCGAGATCAGACCCATATCCGTATTTTGTAAAAAGGTGGTCGAGGGTTTCCTTGTTTCGCTGGTGAACCACGAGGAGATTGACCACTTTCTGCCAATTTTCTTGATTCCAGGCCGTACGGAATGACTTGTACAGTTCCTCGGGAGACTTTCTTCCGCGCACGCCGACCTCTCGTTTCACCGTAATGTATCGGTGTTCCGGGTAGTAATGGAACTGTTCCTCGGGATACGGTTTTTCTTCCTTCGAGAGTTTCGGATCAACGACGTAAAGTAAATCGTGCTGATTCCGATACCACCATTCCTTCCAGCGATTGAGGGCTTCGCTGTTCTTTTTGACGGAAGCTTCCGGGTCGTATCCAAAGTTTTGTTCGGTCAGTCGTCGAAGCGCTCCAAGCGCCGTGGCCTTCATGGTATGAGAGAGGGGTTTTCCGTTGAATTTTACCTGTTTTTCATCCAGTTGTTGATCGGTCAGGGAAAGGTATTGAATCAGTTTATGAAGGGTTTTCTTCGAGGCAAGAGGACCGAAACGTTCCGTCAACATCCGACGGCGGTGAAACACAGGAGAGGTATCCTGCTTCATATTTCGTGGAACATCCCAGGTCCAGGAGACGTATAAGGTTTGAGGCTTGAGCATAAATTTTTTCATCGGGTGCACATCCAGTTTTGGGGTGCGTACAATGGTATCCGTCAGGCC
>CAZSFH010000054.1:13878-14748 GCA_964606115.1 uncultured Planctomycetia bacterium
GACCTTCAGCGTTAGTTTCCGGGTCCTTAGGTCGATGTTTTTGAACAGAAGGAGGCCTTTGACTTCCGCAGGATGGCGTTCCATCGGTTCGGCGTATGGACGACCTTTCCGGTCCTTCGGGCCCGCTTTTAAAAAGGTCCTCATTTCGGGGAGGGTCTGTTTTTGTTTTTCCTTCAGCGGTTCGTCCTCACTCGATTCAGGGAACGTGTACCAGGTAAGGGGTTCCAGCAGCAACTGATTAATTTTTAATCCTTTCAGTTTTCCTTTGTCGTTCCGTCTCAGGATCACGCCTCGTTCCAGCTCTTCCCAGTTCAGAAATCGTCCGTTCTGTTTTAACCGGGTAATTTTCCGTTTTCGTACTCCCTCTGCGAATCCCTGGAGATGGGCTTCCTGGATGATAATTTCCCGTTCCACGATCGGGTTGGCTTCCGCCGGGTGATAGGTGCCGTCCTCCGTCTGGAGCGTAAAATTCAGGTTCAGGGGAACACGGTCGTCGAAGTTGTTCCTCAGCTCAAAGGTGATGTAGAGATAGGAAATCCGTTTTCCCCGCTGGTTTTTATGGATGTACAACTTCGGGGTAGAAGGACGGAAGGCAAGGGACCAGGAATGGATTCGTTCCGCCCAGGGCCGTTTTTCGTCCTTGGATTGATCCTGGGCGACGACCGCGGGAAGGTTCATGATCAGAACCAGACCGATGACCACCCAAGGTGTAATCTTCGCTTTTTTGTTCATTTGATTCTTGCTACCCCAACGGAATCAAAAGAAATGTTCATCATTTACATGCCAAATTACAACGTTTTGGATCGTAGTTCAAGCATTGATGAATTTCCAGCATTGATAAGGATTGAAGCAGTTTACCTCTCGGTTGGA
>CAZSFH010000055.1:0-1861 GCA_964606115.1 uncultured Planctomycetia bacterium
GCCAGGGGTCCGGGCAGGGCCAGGGCTCGGGTCAGGGACAGGGTCAGGGGTCCGGCTCGGGACAGGGTTCCGGGCAGGGATCAGGCTCGGGATCAGGCTCGGGATCCGGAAACTCGCCCGTACCGGGATCCGGTGGAGGAAAAGGCGGTTTGAAGGCGGGCAGCGGATCGGCCGGTTATAATTCGAAAAGAACAAAACCGAACAAGTCCACGGACAAAAAGACGGTGAATCCGGAAACCTCTTCCACCGGTCCGTCCACCGTTCGTTCGGCGCCGAGCGGTCCGAAGAAGGAAGGATCGGCCCGATCAACGAAGGACATGGCCATCGACTACGTGGAAGCACAGGAGGAAGCACTTGATGAGAACCCGCTCCCCATTGAGCGGCGCGAACAGGTTCTTCGATATTTTGACGTCATCAGGAGGCACATTGAAAACAACGAAAAGTAACGAGACACAGGATTTGAGCGAAGGGGAACTTGAGGAACAGATGGAGAAATTCCGGACCCGTTACGAGGACTTGACCGATGAAATAAGCCGGGCGATCGTCGGACATCAAAACCTGGTGCACGACACACTGGTCGCGCTTTTCAGTCAGGGACATGTCCTGCTGGAAGGTGCTCCGGGACTGGGGAAAACCTATCTGGTCCGGGTACTATCACAGGTGCTCGGTCTGTCGTTCGGGCGTATCCAGTGCACACCCGATCTGATGCCCTCCGATATCCTCGGGACGCACATCGTCTCGGAGGATGAATCCGGCGAGACCCGGTTTCGATTCGAGAAAGGACCGGTCTTTAAGAATCTCCTGCTGGTCGATGAGATTAATCGCGCCACCCCCAAAACCCAGGCGGCTCTTCTGGAGGTGATGCAGGAAAAAAACGTGACGGCCGGAAATGAAACGTACTCCCTTCCACGGCCGTTTTTCGTTCTCGCCACCCAGAATCCGATTGAAATGGAAGGAACGTATCCACTGCCCGAAGCCCAGCTCGACCGATTTCTGTTCAAGCTCAACGTGGAACATCCGGAGCGGGACGAACTGGTGGAAATCTCGCGCCGGACGACCAAGTTCGAGGAGCCTGAACTGGACCAGGTCATGAACGATGAGCAGATCATCGAAATGCAGAAAATGCTGACCCACGTTCCCATAGCGGATCCGATTACGGATTATGGAGCTCGCCTGGTCCAGGAGACGCACGGGGAGGACGAGTCGTCGGTGCCGGATGTCAACCGGTACGTGTCGTACGGTGCCAGCCCTCGTGCTCTTCAGGCGCTCGTTCGAGGTGCACGCGTGAACTGCGTGTTGTCGGGACGGACCGCCGTGTCCGCGGAGGACATCGAGAGCGTCGCGAGACAGTCCCTGAGACACCGTATTATCCTGAACTTTGAAGGGGAAGCGGAATCGGTTGATTCGGACGAGCTCGTCGATCAGATCCTGGATGATGTTCCAACGCCGTCACAAGAAACGGTTACCAATAAATGATTTTAACGATTTATCGCAAGGTCCTTGCACTGGTGCTGGTCGGGTGCTTTTGCGTGTCCGGAGTGGTTCTCGCGCAGGGGGATGGTGGGGATCAGCCGCTTTCCGAGCGATCCCTTCCGCTTCGGAAAACCCTTCATAATGATCCCACCCTGAAGACGCCGTTCGAGAAGCTCCGCGAGATGTATTCGAACGCCGGACGGACGGAGGAATTGATTCGGATCTACCGGGACCACCTTGATCAGTATCCGGACGACGCCAGTGCTCGCATCGTCTATCTCCGACTTCTGCTCGCCACGGACCGGCCCGCCGAGCAGGCGCTCAAAAAAGCTGTGAACCAGCATCCTGATCATGCTTACATCCGGTACCTTCGTTACCGGGTGCTGAA
>CAZSFH010000055.1:1871-14247 GCA_964606115.1 uncultured Planctomycetia bacterium
GTGACGGAGCTCTCCAGGCACTCGAGGCCGCCATTCAGAAGGAAACCGACCGGGTTCGAAAGCGACAGTGGATCGAACAACTCATGGAGAAGGCGTCCCAGGCGGGTCGACGGAAACTGGTCAGGAAGCAACTTGACCGGCTGGTTAAGCTGTCCGAAAAAGAACCGGAGTCGATGTTACAGATCGCACGTCGCATGATTCGCAGGAAGTTTCCGAAGGAGGCACTCAAACTTCTAGAGCGTGCCGGGAAACAGAAGCCGGGTCCGGATCTTCAGGTTCAGATCGAAATGGCGGCGGCGACAGCGGAAGTGAAAATGGGACGCCGGAAAGCGGCGGGGGAACGGCTTGATCGTCTTCTCGAACGCCTGACCCCCGACTACTGGCGGCGGGAAGAAGTCTGGCAGCGCCGGATCTCGCTGATTGAGAACGAGCAGGAACGAAAAAAACTGGTGCGCCGGCTTCGGAAGAAAATATCAAATAACCCGAAGAAGGAAGCCCCCGTACTGGACCTCGCCCGCCTGCTGGAAGCCATGGAGCGGCGCCGTGATGCACTCAATGTGTTGATGGACGCCAGTGACCGCCTGCCCGATTCCCAGCCGATTGAAAAACGGACGTTGAAGTTGCTGAACCGTTTGATGGCGGAGCAGGAACTCGCCTCGTTTCTGAAGCAACGGCTCGAGGAATCGTCGGATCGTACGGATCTTCTGTATCGCTATGTTCAGACGCTGTTTCAGCTGGGAAAATCAAAGCGCGCGAAAAAGAAACTGGATAAGCTCGAGGAACGGCTTTCGGGAGGAGAACGAAATGAACAGCTTCTACGACTTGCTCGATCTCTTCGCGAATCGGCCCTTCTCGAATACGCCGCGGAGGTGTACGAGCGACTTTGCCAGTACCGGCCCGACTCGCTGAAGCTCCGGCGGGAACTCGCCGAAATTTACCTGTCGCTGGGACGTCGCCAGGACGCGCGGGATCTGATGAAAGAACCCGCATCCGACGACACGCCGGTGGAAGACCTTCTTGACACCGCCCGCTTCCTGGTCTCTGAAAAACTGTACCGTGAGGCACGGACGCATCTCCGATCCGCTCTCGATCAGCACGAGACAAACCTGAAATTGCGCCTGATCCTGATGTCGGTGGAAAATAAATTGGGAAACACCCGCCGAGCAATGAAACTACAGAAACAGGCTCGCAAACGGGCCGACACACCGCCGCGCTACCGCCGCTGGCTTCAGGAAAGCGTGGAGTTCCGATCGTCCCTGGAGGACCTGGACGTGTTTTTTCAAAACGAGCGCTCGAGACTTTATTCCGAACGCCCGGGAAGTAGCGGAGAGAATGAGAACGGTGACCGGGCAACACCGGAACGTCACTTTCAAAAAGTCATGATTCTCGCCGATGTGGCGGGTAAATCGGATCATCGGGGAACGGCCGTTGAGGTGTTACGGGATACGCTGACCTGGGTTCAACAGTCAAAACGGAAATCCCTCGTCAGACGACGTCTGATCCGTCATCTTCAGAAACAGGACGGTGATCATCGAGAAGCGATCACGAAACAGTTGAATGCGCTTGCGAAAGCGGCCCCTGAGGCGTCCGACGAAATTTCCCTCCGTCGTGCTCTTCTGAAAGAGCAATCGGGAAAGAAGCGAGAGGCCATTTCCATGGTGTCGACCGCCGATTTTCAGACCGTGGAGGACCCGGAACTACTTGAAGAGGTGTTTGACACCTTCAAATCCAACCTGGACGTGACCACGAAACTCAATCTGCTGGAGCGGTTGACGTCCGTGGATCCGTCCAATGTTGATCACTGGGAAACCTGGAGTAATTTACTTGCCCGGAACGGGCGGGAAGCCCGGCTTCGGTTTGTGATCAAAAAATTGCTCGGTGGTGTCGAGGACGTCGAACTTGACGAGGACGTGCGGGAACACCTCCGCGGTCATCTCGTCGATTCGTACTGGCGATCGATTACGAATCGAATCCAGGGGGGGACCGACGCGGAGTACGCCGATGCTCTGGCGCTCCTCGATCAGCTTGAACGGCAGGCCGGGCAACCGGAGGAACCGCGCCTCTGGACGTACTGGACCCGGGCGTTCCTGTTGAACCGGCTGGAGCGATCCGAAGAGCGCGACGAAGCCATCAGCGAACTCAACCGACTCGTCGAAAAACAGTCGGGATCGAGGGAAACGAAAAAGAACGAAGAGAAAAAGAAAGAGAAGAAAAAGAACAACGGATGGGGAGATTCCGAGACCATGATTGCGTTTCCAGGAGGAGTCCGTGTATCCCTTGAATACGCGAAACGTGTGCTGAAGGGAAAAACAAAAGAGCCGGAGGGACTGCAGGAGACCGGAGGGCCGGAACCGCCGTTGAGCACACGCTGGTCCTTTGAGACGGAGAAACTCCGGGCAATTACGGAGATCACGCCGGTGACCGGTCCGTCCGACGACGGATCGTCCGGACCATCTCTTGCCGTTACCGACGTAAAGGGGCGGATCTACGTGGTTCAGCGGGAGACGGGAAAACTGATCTGGAGCCACCCGGGATACGTTCAATCGACGGAGAACGACAGTATCTCGTTTACGACCGTATCTCTCCGTACCGGCGGGCAAACACGCACGAATAGAGGCAGTTTTCTCGGCGGGGCTTTCAGACGCCGGGGGAGGAGTCGCCGGAGGAGGAGCCGGTCCAGGGATCAGGAACCTCTTCTTCCCCGTCCGGCAACGGACTCGACCGGGAAACGAATTTATTTTCCGGGTCGGGATTCGGTGAACTGTTACTCCTCCGCAACGGGCGAGTTGCTCTGGCGCGCCGACGTCACCGGTCCGGATTCAGGTTCGGCTTCAGCGACCGGACCCACGCCGGTGTACGTCGAGACGTACGAGGAACTTGTCATTGGATACGCACCCGCCTCGGCGACTGTATCGGCGTTTCATCAGAAGAGCGGGAAGCTTCAGTGGAGCCGATCACTCTCCTCGGGGAACGGAAATCAGATGTCGGTGAATTCCCGGAACAGCGGTATAAGCCTGGACGGACGGGACCTGTTTGTCTACGGACCGGTGGCTGTTCTTCTGGAACTTCCATCCGGTACCCCGCGCGTTCGGTTTACTCCCTCGTCGGTTCGAGAGCTTCCGATTGAACTTTCAACATCAACACCCGGGCCCGCAGGTTCAGGTTCAGTATCGGGTCCCAATCCGAGCCAGCGACGTAAATTTCGGATGGTGATCTCCAGGTTAAAACGGTTGATGCAACGGGGGAGGATATCCCGGCAGAAATATCAACAGTCCGTCCGGATCTATCGACGCCGCTACGGCGTGTCCAGTTCGTACATGAAATCAGGCCTGCAGTCCGGATCAAGTGATGAAAAAACGTCGTTTGGTGATCCTGCGATTTCCTGGTTGAAGTCCCTGAGGAAGGGAAAAAACGGCCTTGGTTTTCTTGTCGATAACCGGCTTCTCCTTCGAGTGGGAGGTTCCTCGGACGTTCTTTCCCGGCGTATGGATCTTCCGTTTCGGATTGGTCACCGCCGACTCGAAGTGGGAGAAGGACGTGTCATCGGTGTCGCGGATCGCCGGGTGGACGAGCGGAACCGAACCCACGCGAAACTCTGTGTTCTGTCGAAATCGGCCGTCCACATCTCTTCGCTGGACGGACAGCGGCAAAAAACGATTCCGCTTCCCGATAAATTCGCAGGTGGCTCCCTTCGGGCTTATCAGGCGGCGGTGGACGGAGCGAAGCTATACGTAAGTACATTGAAGGGCCTGCTGGTGCTCAATACGCGCACCGGGGACTGGATTGCACGCGAGAACTGGCCGGAGATGACACCGGTCCCGGCCGAAAAGTTGCTAAAGCGAATGCCGAGCGGATTCCCCGGGGATACGGGCTCACGCGGAAAGAAGAGTTCGATCGAACGGCCGTTGCCCCCATCCGCACGGGTAATTGAGGGAACACTATATACCCTTCCGGCCCCGTGGCGCGTGGTGGCCATCGGTACGGACAGAGAGGAACAGGATAACGGGTCGGGAGGAGGGGAGTAATGGCGGAAGACGAATTATTCGACCGAGAGTTTCTGAGCCGCCTTCGCAAGCTTTTCTTTAAGCTGCGCCAGCGACGGCGTTTGAAGAACCAGGGAGAGCAGCAGACCCCGTCCGCAGGTTTTACGCAGGAGTTCAAAGATCACCGTTCCTACTCGCCGGGCGATGATTTTCGATCGATTGACTGGCGGCTGTACGCACGCCTCGGAAAGCTGTTCATCCGGATTTTTGAGAAGGTGCAGGAGTTTCACCTTCATATCCTGATGGACCGAAGCGATTCGATGGTCGAACCGTACGGACGGAAGCGGATCGTTGAGTTGCGGCTGGCCGCCGCGCTTGCGTACCTGGCTCTCATCAACGGACATCGGGTTTCGTTGCTCTCGTTTCGTAATGAGATGAGTCGTGAGCTGCCCCCACTCAAAGGACAGGGACACATCCATGATATTCTTGAGCACCTGGCGGACCTGGAGTTCGGCGGGGAAACCAATCTCGACACAAGTCTGGGAGGATTTCATCCCCAGAAAGATCGGAAGGGGATGGTGTTTGTATTGTCCGACCTGTTTGGTCGGGGGCCTGAAGAATCGGTTGAAGCAATTCGTCACAGCCTTTCGTGGCGGGAGGAAACACACGTCGTTCATATTTTGCATCCCCGCGAACGGGATCCGGATCTGGAGGGGGAGCTGCGGTTGCAGGACGTCGAAACGGAAGAGATCCGTCGCATGAACCTCAGCAAACGGGAGCTTGAGCAGTACCGGGAGGCGTTCGATGCGTACGTGGAGGAGCTTCGAAGCGAGTGTCTGAAACGGGAAATCGACTATTATCCGTGGACGACGGATCAGCCGTTTGAGGATGCGTTTCTTCAGTTATTGAGCCGTGGTAGTTCGTTGACACAGCGTTGATGTCCGTGGTTGATGTGATCCGCTAATGCATTTTTTGCAGCCCCAAAACTTGTTCTGGTTGTTTTTGCTCGCGGTTCCGGTCGCGCTTTACCTGTTTCGCCGCCAGTCGAAAACAGTTCGGGTCAGCACGCTTAATTTCTTTAAGACCCTTGCAAAAGCTCACAGCGAATCCCCGTGGATGCGATGGTTGAAACGTCTGCTGTCGTTTCTTTTGACCGCCGGTGTGCTCGTGGGGGTCACCGGAGCAATGGCCCGTCCCGTGGTCTCTCCCGAAGAGGATGAACTGAAAAATCTTGTCCTGTTAATCGATCGCTCGGCGTCCATGGGGACAAAACCGAAGAACCGTGATCAACACCGCCTGGAAAACGGACTCGAGAAGATTCGCAATCGTCTCAGCGGCGTGCCCGAGGGGGTCAACGTCATGGTCATTGCCTATGATCGCAGGCCTGAGATCCTTCGTTCGTTCACCCTTGAGCGCCGTCGGATTCACCGGGCGCTGGATCGGATTCGGGTTCGACCGGTGGAAGGGGATCCAAATCGGGCGCTAAGGCTCGCGCGGCGGCTGGCGTCTTTTCAGACGCCGTCAACGGTCTGGCACGTGACCGATACCACAGTTTCGGGCGGGGTTGATACCGGAACGACCGAGAGTGAATCGAATAAGGCGACCTCCCGCGAGGAGGTTCGAACTCAGCGCATTGACGTCGGTGGTGAATCGCCCGTGAACGGTGGAATTACTGCGTTTCAGTTGCGGCGAAAACCCATGAATCCAGGCCAGCTCGAGGCCTTCATTGAGCTGCGATGCACGGCGGAAGAACCCGTTGAATCGGAACTGGAGATTCGTGTGGACGGTACGCTGACGGAGATTCGAACGATTTCGCTGAACGACGAAAAGCGCGAACGTCTGCTGGTTCCGTTCGAGGCGGGATCGGGCAAGGTACTGGAAGCGGAACTGTCCGTTCCGGGGGATCGACTTCCGACGGATAATGAAGTAAAGGCGTTTATTCCGGATTTTGAGCCCATTGATGTCCTGTGGATTCATCCGGAACCGAAGCCGTTTACAAAGATGGCTCTGCTTACGCTGGAAACTGATCAGAAAATCAATCTTTCGGAAGGGGGACCGGAGGTGTGGCCACCGAACTCGTCGGAGTCGAAGAAACACTCACCGGACGTCGTGCTGTTTGATTCGTGGGTTCCGGAAAAATGGCCCGGGGACCTGCCGGCGGCCGTCATGAATCCGCCGAAATCGACGGGACCGGTGCAAGCGGCACCGATTGAGGACGGGTCGGTGGCGGTGCAAAAAATTCGCAATCTTCAGCGTTTACATCCGCTGTCGTTCGGGATATCGGTGGCTCGTCTCAACCTTGAACAGACGTCCGTTATTCAGGCAGGAGGATCGCTGGATCCGATCTGGTCCGGTTCGTCGGGGCCGCTTCTCGCCGCCGGAACGGTGGAGGACCAGCGGATTGTGGTGATGCCGTTTTCCCCCGAAACGTCCGGACGATTTCCGTTGATGGCGGCGTACCCGATTCTCATGGGAAACGTGGTGTTCTGGTGTGCCGGCATTCACAACGTCGAAGGAAGCCGACCCACGGGACAGGCGAGTATTCATTCGACCGGGGAGGTCGTAAAATTGAAAGGAAAACGTCTGGTATGGATGCAACCGTCCGGCTCGTCCGAAAGCGAAAACACTCCGTTTTCACTCGAGAAGACGGAAACGAGAACACTGGACCGACCCTGGGTCGAGCTCGACCGGACCGGTCTCTGGAAAACCAACACCGGGGAACGGGGTTCGTCTCTGCTTCTATCGGCTCGCGAAACGATGTTACACAGAAATAAAAAGTCGGATGGTTCGAATGAATCCTCCCGCGAAACGCCGCCGGCGGATCGATCGGTCGGTCTGCCTGGTTCACTGTTTCGCGGAGACCTTTCCACCATGTTTCTCTGGGCGGTGCTCGTATTCTTGTTGACCGAAAGCTGGCTTCGCAACCGCTGGGCGGTGTATTGATGATCGGATTCGGGATTGGTACGCAACAGAAGTTGAACATATCAAATCGGGATTGACCGGACGATGGATTGGATTTCTCCTTACATACTTCTAACCGCTCTTCCACTGGCTATTCTCCTGGCGGTTCTCGCCGCGCGGAAATCGGTGGAGCCAATTTCCCGTGGACGGCGCATCGCGCAGGCGATTGTTCGCTGTGTGCTGGTGGGGCTTGTTTTACTGGCAATTGCCGGGCCTGCGCTTCAGATACCGTCGGAGGATCGATCTGTGATTTTTGTGCTGGATCATTCTCGAAGCCTCGGTGAATCCGGGATGAAAAAGGCTTATACTCGGGCCAATGATATGGCGTCCAATCTGCCGGCCGGGACACGAGTGGGCTTTGTTTCGGCGGGGGAAGAGCCGGTGGTACTTCAGAAACCGTCGGAGTCCTTCACTCCCGTTAAGCCGGATCGATCCCTGCTTGAGAAATCCGGGAACCAAACCAATCTCGCGCGGGCCGTTGCCGTGGCAAGGGGACTGTTTCCGGCCGGCTCGGCTCGGCAGCTCGTGCTGATCAGTGACGGTGTTGAGACGAGAGGCGACCTGCTCTCGGCTGCCCGCGAAGCCGCTGCCGCCGGTACGGATCTGTACGCCGTTCCAACCTCCGGGGAGCTTCGGAAAGACGTTCGAATTGCACGGTTGACCCCCAGCCGGAGACGTCTGCACGAAGGCGCTCGGCTGCGGTTGCGAGCGGACGTGCAGAGTTCACTGGAAGGAACGGGGAAGATCAAACTTTACGAAAACGGAATTCAGGTGGCTTCTCGGAAGCTGGAACTGGAACCGGGTACGAAAAAAACCGTGTCCTTCAGCCGGACCCCGGAAAAACGGAACCTGTATCGTTACGAAGTCCGTTTGGCCGGTTTTAAAGAGGATACCCTCTCGGAAAACAACCGCGGGATGTCCCTTGTCGAGGTTCGCGGTAAACCGCTGGTCCTGTACGTGGAAGGGAAGAAAGAGCAGGCCCGGCACCTCGCCGGAGCCATGAAACAGGAGGGGATCCGGCTGGACGTTCGTCCGCCCGGTGCGATTCCGGAATCACCGCAGAAACTATCGGCCTACGACGGGGTGATTCTGTCGGACGTTCCCGCGTATGATCTGTCGAACAGAAGTATGTCCGCGATCAAAGATTACGTCGAGAAGCTGGGCGGGGGATTGGTTGTGATCGGAGGGGATCAATCTTACGGCGCCGGTGGTTATTACCGGACCCCGATTGAAAAAATTCTGCCCGTCAAGATGATTCCCCCGGACATGGAGGAAAAGAAGTCCAGCGCGCTGGCCCTCGTCCTCGATCGGTCCGGATCGATGTCGGGCCACAAAATTCAGATCGTCCGGTCGGCGGCGGTGGCCTCGGTCGATATGCTGCAGGAGAAAGATTTCGTCGGTGTGGTGGCCTTCGATTCGTCCGCGAGCTGGATTGTTCCCATGACTCGTGCATCGAAGAAGAAAAAAATAAAACAACAGATCTCCACCCTCAACGCGGGGGGTGGGACCAATGTCTATCCCGGCATGACGTCCGCTCATGAGGCATTGAAAAATGTGCAGGCGAAGGTGAAGCATATGATCGTCCTGTCCGACGGTCAGACACAGGGAAGTGGCTACCAGGCGCTGGCCGGAAAAATCAATTCGGATGAAATTACCATCTCAACGGTGGCGGTGGGGTCCGGCGCAGATATGGCTTTGCTGAAATCCATCGCGTCGTCCGGCGGCGGGGAATTTTATAAGACCATGAATCCCAATAATATTCCCAGTATTTTTACACGCGACACGATGCGGCACACGAAACGGCTTGTGCGCGAGCATACGTTCCAGCCGCGCAGGGTCGAGCGTCACCCGATGATCAAGGGGATTTCCCCGGAGCATATTCCGCAATTACTTGGATACGTCCGGACGGATCCCCGCTCAACCGCACAGGTACCGCTGGTGACCGACACCGGTGCTCCCCTGCTGGCGTTCTGGCGTTATGGACTTGGAAAAGTAACGGCTTTCACGTCCGGTTGTAAGACCCGCTGGGCTCCCCTCTGGTTGACGGAATGGAAAAACGGTTATGGTCAGTTCTGGAGCCAGGTGTTGCGGGAAACGATCCGGGAACCTCAGGGACAGCTGATGGACCTCCGAGTACGAAAGGAAGATCAGAAAGCGAAACTGTTCGTCGACGTACTGAAGAATCCCGCGGAGTTTGAACAACAAGCTTCCGTCCGAGGGGAGGTTTATTTTGTTCCCGCTCATGCACTCGGCAAAACCATGCAGCAAATCAAAGACATGGAGCTGGATCAGGTCGGGCCGGGCCGATACGCCGGTTCTTTTACACCCGATAAACCGGGGGTTTATCTGATTCGTGCACGCACCGGTTCGCGCATGATTTCCACCGGGCTTGTGCACCGGGTATCGGGCGAAAGCGCGATTGGTAATGTCAATAAGACCCTTCTACAACGCGCCTCGGCCGCGACGGGTGGAAAATTGCTTTCGTCCGAAGACAATAACCAGCTACCGGCCCGGACCTCGAACCAGACCATTTACCAGGACCTGACCCCCTATATTCTCCTGCTGGCTGTACTCGTATTTCTGATCGATCTCGTCCTTCGGCGCTGGGAGAACGTCCTTGGCGTGGTGGAGGGCGTGCAAAATGTTTATCAAACCATCCGGGGGTCCTGACCATGCCAAAAAGCATTTCCGTCACTTCAGTGCTGATGTTCTTATTGTACGCTGCTCTGACGGTTCCTTTTTCCTGTAAAAAACACAGCGTCGATCAAAAAGGGCCGTACGAGGACTCGATCGACTCCGACGAACGGGTCGTATTTTTCCCGACGGATGGCTGGAAATCCGAGGACGGAAATCACTGGCATCTCCGCGTTCACGGATGGATCTTTGAGCCGGAGAAGGATAGTATTATCCGGGATCAGGTGAGCGCGGTCGTCGAGTCCTATTTCGACGACGAGGTAATGAACGACGCACGCCGGAAGCGGCTGGAAAAGCGCCTCCGATATTTTCTTGCAGATAACGAGGGAGGTAAGGAACTGACGATTCGGATTGCCGGTAAAAAACGTTTACTCCCGGAATCGGACGGAGACGGACGATTTGAAATCCGGATAAAAGTATCAGCGAAGCAGGTCGAGAAACACGCGAAAAACGGAAGGTTAACGTACCATGCCGTCCCCGGAAATTCCGGAAAGGAGAGGGTCCCGGAAGGGACCATACACCTGATCGAACCGAAGGGGTTGACGGTGATCAGTGATATTGACGATACCATCAAAATCTCAAATGTTCATAATAAACGAAAACTCCTCCGAAATACGTTTTTGAAGACTTACAGGCCCGTGTCCGGAATGGCCAGCGTGTATCAGAAATGGAGGCGGAATCGGGGGGCGCGGATTATTTACCTCTCCAACAGTCCGTGGCAGTTGTATCCACCGTTGAGCAAATTTACGTCCTCGGAGAACTTTCCGTCCGGACCGTTTGATCTTCTTCGTGTGCAGCTGGACGATACCCGTCTGCTCAAGCTCTTTGACGAATCCCGGCACAAAAAGATGCCCCGTCTGAAACCGTATTTCAAACGTTACCCCGATCGCAACTTTATCCTGGTTGGAGATTCCGGTGAAGCCGACGCCGGGATCTACGCCGACCTGGCAAGGGATCACCCGGACCAGGTAAAAGCGATCTTCATTCGAAACGTAACGGACGAGGACCCGGAATCAGAACGGATTCAGAAGACGTTTAAGGACCTCCCGAAAAAACGCTGGACCATTTTTGACGACCCGGATGAGCTCAAGCTGCCGGAATGATTAGTGGTTAAATTTTGATTGAAAAACATGCTAAAAAAAGGAAGTGAGGATTATTATATGATTGTCGGTGTCGTTCTTCTGCTTTTCAGCTCCTTTGTTTTCGAGGAGGGACAAACACTGTTTTTCGGAAATCCGACGTTTATTCCTTACCGGTCGATTATCAACGGAGTCCTGATCGCGGGAGGAAGTCTCATGTTTGCCTTCGCCGCTTCAATCTGGATGAACGAAAAAGGTATTCCCGCTGGTGGGGCGAACTCGGTCTCCTGACGATCCCCGGGGGGATACTGGTTTATTTTCTGCCCGACCGTTCGACGTCCGCTGAGTAACAGGGCAGCTCACACTCGACTTCCCCCGGCACGTTTTTATTGAAACCCGTACAGATTAAAATACAGATCGATGAGACGGATCCGCGTAACCCGGTGAAACGGTCCGTCACACACGAAGATTTTTTTTACCTTAGTTGACCCTTGCCTCGGAGTAATTAGCCATGCGAGTCAAAAAATGGATGACAGACGATATCGTGACCGTACAGGCGGACGAACCCGCTCAGACCGCCTGGGAGGTTATTACGTCAAAAAACCTTCGCCAACTTCCGGTCATGAAAGACGATGACGTCATTGGCGTGGTCAGCCGTGGCGACATCCTACGGTATTTCCAACAAAACGAATCCGAATTTCCCGGTCGCGACACCGCGGTTGAACGTGTCATGACCGGTGACCTGTTGACCGTCGGGCCGGAAACACCGTTCGAGGAGGCCACCTCGAAAATGCACCAGGGCAAGGTCGGATCGTTACTGGTGCTGGATGAGAACGACGAACTTGTTGGGATCCTGACCCGGAGTGACCTGTTTACGGCCATAATGGAGATCACCGGTATGAAAGGATCCGTCAGGCGAGAGGAATACGCCGATACCCACCTGGGAAAATGCTTCACGAAACTCCGTGAACAGCCACCGAACATGTATGCTAAAAGTTTCCTCGCTTACCGCGAGGGAGACGAGAAAAACTGGATCTGTCTCACCCGGTTCGCCGAACGCGGTGACAACGGATGAACAACGTCTCCATCCTTGAGCAGGAGGACCTCCAATCTAGTGAATGGGGTTTAGCGAAACGAAAACCCCTCGAAACAGTTGGACAGAGATGGATTTCTTCGGGCATTGGTTTTGAATAAAACAGGATGTTAGATTTCCAGAACGAAGGCATGGACGATCTCGAAACACGGTTGAAACAAATTCAGAAGGCGGCGGAGCAGGTGGAGGAGGAGGGTGAAGTACCGTTCGAGAAACTGTTTCCCACCGAGTTTATGAAACAACATACTCGCGTGGAGTCCATCGAGACGTTTTTCGAAAACGGCGGCTGGCAGGTGCAGAACCGGTTGGATATGGAGGGCATTTCACGGGACGAACTCGACATCCACGTCCGGGAACACACCGAATTTTGTTCCTGGGACCGAATGCAATCCACGGCACGAACCGAATACATCAAAAGGGAACTTCGCAGGGAGCGGGAAAACTAAAACTGAAGGAGTTTTACCCGTGCCGCTAGGGCTCAGGGGTCTTCCTGCATTCTATCTAGCATGACAACGCGAGAAATTCACATCCTCAGTTCTTCATGTTGAAGGAATGAATGCCATTAA
>CAZSFH010000056.1:0-555 GCA_964606115.1 uncultured Planctomycetia bacterium
GGCAAACTCACGCTGCGTGGCGTTATTGAGGAGGAAGTTCAGGATGACGGCAAAGCGCCGCGATTCATTATTTCGGAAATCCCGTACGGGGTTCAGAAGAAAAAGATTATTCAGGGCGTGGCTGACTGTGTGAACAACGAGCGGATTACCGGGATTCGAGACATCCGGGACGAGACGGATCGCGAAGGTATCCGAATCGTCGTCGAGCTGAAGCGGGACGCCAATCCGGACGTGATCCGGAACCAGCTTTTCAAGCACACGGAACTCGAAAAGACGGTCAGTTTGATCTTCCTTGCTCTTGTCGATCAGCAACCGGAGATTCTGACGATCAAAGAGCTCCTCGAAGAGTTCATCGATCATCGAAAAGAAGTGATCCGGCGGCGTACGGAGTATCTCCTCGAACGCGCCCGAACGCGCGTTCATCGTCTGGAAGGGCTTGTGGTGGCCGTGGATAACCTGGACCGGGTCATCAGTATTATCCGGAACGCCGAATCCACGGAGGAGGCCAACGCCGAGCTCTGTGAGACCTTCACGTTGACCGAACGACAGGCCGAC
>CAZSFH010000056.1:565-5315 GCA_964606115.1 uncultured Planctomycetia bacterium
GACGCAATCCTGCAGATGCGACTTCGGCGTCTGACCGGACTGGAACGCGCAAAGATCCGGGACCGGCTGGAGCAAGAACGCGAAAAAATTGAAGAGTACGAAACGATCCTGGGCAGTGAGGAAAAACGGATCGAACTGATTCGGGATGAGATCGAAGAGGTCCGGGAAGAACATAAGGACGAACGCCGCACCCGTTTTGGCGCTCCGGTCGAAGGGTTTGACATGGAAGACCTGATTCCGGAAGAGGAAAACATCGTCCTGATGAGTCACGACGGCTACGCAAAGCGGATGGACGTCGAGCTGTACTCTCGTCAGCACCGTGGCGGCGTCGGCATTATCGCTTCCAAAACCAAGGACGAGGATTTTGTTCGACACGTCAACGTGTCGTCCTCGCACGATTACCTCCTGCTGTTTACGGACTCCGGTCAAATGTACTGGCAGAAAATATACGGGATTCCGAAGCTCTCCAGGACCTCCCGGGGCCGCGCACTGGTGAATCTGCTGGACAAGAACCGGGAGGAACGGATTACGGCCGCAATTCCGGTTCGTGAGTTCGACGAAGATCGGTTCCTCATGATGTGCACGCGGAACGGATGGGTCAAGAAAACCCGGCTGTCGGCGTACGGCCGTCCAATGAAAGGGGGCATCCGGGGAGTGCGACTGGAAGACGATGACGAACTGGTTGGTGTCCAGGTGACGGACGGAGACGATGAGATTGTAATTGGGACCCGTCATGGACGTGCCATTAAGTTTTCCGAGGAGGATGTTTCTCCCACCGGACGCGTTACACGAGGGGTTCGGGGAATTCGGCTTGCCGAAGACGAAGTGGTTCAACTCTGTGTGGCCGACGAGGAGGATACGCTGTTGTCCATCAGCGAGCACGGATACGGAAAGAGAACGCGGTTCGATGAATATCCTCTCCAGCGACGAGGAGGAAAGGGGGTGATCAACATCAAAACCGGAGATCGAAACGGACGGGTTGCCTGCATGAAACGGGTTCGGGAAGAAGAGGATATCCTGCTGACCTCCAGGAAGGGAATGGGGGTTCGGATTCCGGTTCATGAGGTTCCGGTGCAGGGCCGCAACACTGCCGGAGTCAATGTCATGTCGATGAAATACGATGACGATCTGGTCATTTCAGCCGCCTGTATTTCCGAGGAGGAAGAAAACGAGGGAGACGAGGACTCGAACGGCCCCCCGGCCGAGGAAGAAAAGTCCGAGGAATCGGAAGCGTCTGATTAACGAACATACGTCGAATTCATACCCTCATGCAGCTCCGGACCGTCATCACAACGGGGATCATCCTGTTCTGGGGCGTTATGATGAGTATACACGTCGTGCGGGAATACGATCTTCTCGAGGAATCAAAACCGCCCCCCCTCGCCGATTTCGAGACCTACCGGTCCAGGTTCCTGTCCGAGGATCAGTCCATCCTCTACGAGCTGCGAACGGATGGTTCGGGAACCATCGGTGATCTCCGCCGCAGGGTCGATCGAAAAGAGGGGGAAATCGAGGTGGAGCAGAAGCTCACAATTCACCTTTCCAAATTATCCAACTCGATGTCCGATGACGGCGTGCTGAAGATGGAAAAGCGCTCCTTTTATTCATCCCTCGACCACCTCACGGGATTTGAGATTCGTTTAACCCTTGAGGGTGGATCCGCCATTCAGCAATTGCTCCAGACGTTTCTGGACAAAAAAAGCATCAGGATTACCGGAAAGCGGTCCGGAAAAAAGATGTCGGTACACTTTGAGAACCTCGGCATCAAGCGGCTGGTGGACGCGTCAAATTTTATTCAGGTTCCGGACTCGTTCAATCCGGTTGGTTCCATTCTACCGCCCGAACCCGGAAAGAGCAGGACGGTTTCCATTATGGATCCCCTTCGGAACCAGTTACTTGAACTCACGATAAAGACGTCCCCGGAACCCTCCTCGATTATCTGGCAGGGGAAAACGATTAAGACACATAAAATTGAAATTTCAGAATCCGGAAATCGGAAGGGGTTGTACGGAGTTGCCCGCATCACGCCCGGGGGAACGATCCTCCGGCAGAACGTGAAGCATCCCTTTCTACCGCAATCCATCACGATTCATCGAATCACCCCTCTCTCGGACCGGGAGTGACGGTCATGAAGTCGTTTCGGGTCACTCCTCTTCATCGTCGCTGGAAAACGGATTCAGGTCTTTCACTTTGTCGATGCTTTCCTGAACGTCATCCTTACCGTTCCCTTTATTTTTCGTTCCGGATTTAAGCTGTTTCTGAAGATCTCGGGTGTCCCCGGATTTGATGGATTGCACAAGGTTCTCTTTTCGTTTTTTTCCTTCTTTCCGCAATTCGCTCTCCACCCGTTTTTTCGCGGTTTTCAGTTCACTATCGATTTTATTAATGTAAGCGTTAAACTGTTCTTTGCCCAGTGATTTCAATCCTTCTTTGGCCACCTTCAGGAAATGCGCTTTCCAGTGGACCTCAGGATTATTAACGGGTCCGGAGACCATGAATCGAAACGCGATCGGTTTTTGTTTTCCGTACGCGTTAATTCCCTTCAGCACGTATTTCGTGGTTTCTGCGTCAAGGCCGAACAGGGTGTGTCCGGACTGCTTGCGTGATAAGTTAAGGTTCTGAAAAGCGATATCGACCGGAACACTGAGTTTTCCCCTCCTTATCGCGCCCGCGAGAGTGGTTGACATTCGACCCTCTCGAATGTTTACCGGAAGGGACGTTTCGTATAAGCCGCGAAAACGAAGAAGATTCAGGGCCTTGGCGGAAACGTTCAGGGACGTTTCTTTTTTCGGCTGATAGGATCCCTTCAGGGAAAGGGTCCCGCCCGCGTCGCCGGCAAACTCCCCCTGGACGTCCAGTTGAAGCGGTTTGCCGTGGAGCTCGAAATCCGAGGTGATAGATCGAATGGATCCGTCAATCTGTTGCAGGGGAGGAAGTTCTTTTTCCTGGCGCGTTTCATCGCTAACGTTCAGTTTGCAGTCCTTGAGCTGAATACGTTCGATCACGAAAAAAGGAATCGTGTTCTCGAGGGGATAAGCCGCGTTCGCATCAAACACCACGACCCGTTTCCCGTTCCGGTATTCCACGCCCGGGACGGTGGGTTTGGGTTGCTTCTTTTTATCATCGGGTTCCGGTTGTTCTTCGGACGGTGGTTTTTTCGGCGGTTGCTCGTCCGGCTTTTTGCGGCGGTGTTCGAGGTACTTTTTTATTAACTGGACCCAGTCCACCGATTTTCCTTTTTTCTTCAACCAGGCCACGTACGATTCTTCCTGTTCTTTTTCAGGATCCTTTTTTGGTTCCTCCGATGGTCCGGTTCCCAGGTCCTGGAGGTTCAAGGTCCCGTCCGAGCGGCGTCTGACGTCAAAACGTAGACCGGTCACGGACATCTCCGACACGTGGGCGTATCCGGCAAACAGGCGATAGAGATTTAGGTCCATCACGGTTCTCCGCGCGGTAAACAGGTTTCGTGATGAATTCTCCGGGTCTTCAGCGGAGAGTTCGTTCAGGGTCAGACGTCCTGTGAAGGGTGAGAGCGAGGCGGTTTTCAACGTAACGTTTGTTCCGCTCGCGCGTGTGAGGGTTGCACTTATCAGCCGGTCGAACGAAAAGGCGTAGCCGATTGCGGAAAGGGCCGTGACGATGATACAGAAACCGATCAGAGGTCCCGTCATCTTCCAGCGAAAAAGACCGAAGAGCCCCGAGATCATTCTCTTAAACGTCCCCGTTTTTTGTTCCCCGTCCGCGTCCGATTCGTCCGGGTCATCGTCCGAACGTTCCGCGGCGGGACCGAAGCAGAGCCAGATCAGAAAAGCCCCGGTGCGTGATTCAACAAAAGACGAGACGAGGGAAAAATCAAGAAGCCATTGAACGATCTTTTCACGAAACGTGTTCACGGCAAAATAAATCAGCGGAAACAGGACGAGCGAGGCCATGAACACAACCGCATACGCTCCGAATAACAGGTATCGGTTCCAGCCCATCAGTCCGAGGACCGGAAGTGTGTTTAATTGGCGGACAAGAGGATCAAAGAGGTTTGTATTGTTCAGAAGGTAAAAACCGGTTCGGTAAAATGCTCCGGCCAGCAGGAGATAAAAACCTTTTGACACGGCAAAGGAAAAAAGTGCAAGCCCGGTCGAACACCGGAACACCAGCAGAGCACCGACGGGGAGGAGGAGGTGTAAGCCGAAAGGCGTCAGTCCTATAAGAAGACCGAGACAGATGCCCAGCGCAATCTCAAACGGGTGGGTCCCCCCTCGCAGTGCGGAGAAGATTTTGCGGACGTCGAAAAACAATCCAAGTTTCATCGGACTCGCTTCTGAATGAGTGCTCGTTTCCAGTGCCGACAAGCTGAAGGCATGTTAACTTTTATTTCTTCCAGAGACAATGAAAGGGATAAAGGAGGGAAGACCTTCGGTCAACAACCAAAAAATTTTTTGAATCCTTCCGTTTCTTTTGTAAAATAGCATTTCTCTACTGTCTGGGATTGATTTCAATCCGGGTCACTGGATGGAAACACAAAAGCCGATCGGTCAAATACTCAAGGGGATGGAGCTTGTGACGGAAGCTCAGGTCCAGGAAGCTTTATCCGTTCAGCGTGAGGAAGGGGGGGCCCTCGGAAATATTCTCGTCGATCTCGGTTACATTTCGGAGGAAGAAAAACTTCTCGCCCTCGGAGCGCAGGTCGGCATGGAGGTGGTCGACCTTCCCTCTGTTGACATCGATCGGGAGGTTCTGAACATGGTTGATCCGA
>CAZSFH010000056.1:5325-14156 GCA_964606115.1 uncultured Planctomycetia bacterium
CATCCCGATCGAGTACGAAGACGATACACTTACGGTTGCCATGGCCGACCCGCTGAACCTGAGCGTCCTGGACGACCTTCGGTTTATGCTTGATTGTGAGGTTGAAGGAGCCGTCTCAAACGAGGAAGACGTGGAGGAAGCAATTGAGGAGTATTACGAAGGCGACTCCGAGACGGTGGATGGGTTGCTCAGCACAATCGACGAGGATATGGAGATTGAGGCAGTGGCGAATCCGGAGGATGAAGATGCGGTGGACATCGACAACCTTGAAGCGATGGCGAACAAGCCGCCGGTCATTAAGCTGCTGAACCTCGTTCTGATGCAGGCCATCCGGGATCAGGCGTCGGACATTCACTTCGAACCGTTTGAGACGGAGTTTAAAGTTCGGTACCGCGTGGACGGGGTGCTGTATGAAATGGATCCTCCTCCTCTTCACCTTGCGGTACCGGTGATCTCACGAATCAAAGTGATGGCGGATCTGGACATCACGGAAACCCGGCTTCCCCAGGACGGACGCATCATGCTTTCGATTGGAGGGAAACCGGTCGATCTTCGAGTATCCACCCTGCCCACACAGTTCGGGGAGAGCGTGGTCATGCGTGTACTGGACCGGAGCGTGGTTTCCCTGGATATTGACAGTCTCGGGTTGCGTGACAATGAATATGAGAAGATTACGGATCTTTGTTCGCTGCCGAACGGGATTATTATCTGTACCGGACCCACGGGTTCCGGGAAATCGACCACGCTTTACTCCTGTCTGAACCACCTCAACGACGAAGAGACCAAAATTATTACGACCGAGGATCCGGTTGAATACGACCTGGAAGGGATCATCCAGACCCCCATCGATCCCGAGATCGGTCTCACGTACGCGAGTTGCCTGCGAAGCATTCTCCGGCAGGACCCCGATATCATCCTTGTCGGTGAGATTCGGGATCTGGAAACGGCGCGGGTGGCTGTTCAGGCCTCCCTCACCGGACATGTCGTATTCAGTACACTGCACACCAACGATGCACCGTCGGCCATCACCCGGCTGATCGACCTGGGGGTGGAGCCGTTCCTGATCGCCGCGACGTTCGAAGCTATCATCGCTCAGCGCCTGGTCCGGCGTATATGCACAAACTGCAAGGAGGAATTTGAGCCGAGCGAGGAGCATCTGATGGAGCTGAATCTCAATCCGGAGGACGTGAAAGGGAAGCATTTTCTCCGCGGCACGGGATGCGATAAATGCAATAATACCGGTTACAAGGGACGAATGGCGATTTTTGAGATCATGTTGATCACGGATGCCATCAAGAAGTTGATTGTGGAAGAGGCGTCCACCGATGCTATTCGACGGATGGCTCGTGAGCAGGGAATGAGAACGCTCAGGGAAAGCGGGTTGCTGGCTATTTTTGACGGAATGACCACGATTGAGGAAGTGGTCCGCGAAACCATGTTTGCGGAGGACACGTAAGCAGACAGCCGGAATAGGAAATATTACAGAAGAGGATCTGGGTTTCAGGAGGTTCTTTTAAATGCCAACATTTACATATCAAGCCCTTGACGACGACGGAGATCAGGTCAACGGCGACGTGGAAGCGAGCAGCAAGCAGGATGCGATCAATAAAGTTCATAACATGGGCTATATACCCACGGACGTTTCCCAGTCCGGAGGCGGGGAGGCGTCCGATTCAGAGTCTTCGTCCGCCGCTGCGGCGGGGGCCGAGGGTTCCGGGACGGAGGAAGATAGCCGGGGACTGTTTCGGAAACTCTCGTTCGGAGGGGTTGGCGCCAAACAACTCACGCAGTTCACCTCTCAGCTCTCCACACTGATTAACGCCGGACTTCCCATTGTTCGCAGCCTGAAAATTCTGGCCGGTCAGATGAAACCATCCCAGCTCAAAACCATTACGGAGCAGATCGCGGATGACGTGGAACAGGGGAGTTCGCTTTCGGAGGCCATGTCCAAACACCCGAAAGCCTTTGATCAACTCTATGTCAACATGATTAAAGCGGGAGAAGCAGGAGGGGTTCTGGATACCATACTCTCACGGCTGGCGGAGTACAAAGAGAAAGCTCAGCAGCTGAAGCGCAAGGTGATCAGTGCATCAATTTATCCGGCCGCTGTTCTGACCATCGCCGTGTTGATCGTGGCCGCTATCATGATTTTTATCATTCCGCAGTTCAAAACCTTCTACACCAAGCTGACGGAAGGTGCTCAACTGCCGATGATGACGCAATGGTTGCTGTCGATCAGTGATTTCGTGGCCAATGGCGGCTGGATTCTCATTATTGCCGTTCCCGTGTTGATCTTCGCGATAAGCTGGGTTCTTCGCTCCAATCAGTGGGGCCGATATACGGTGGATAACCTCAAGTTAAACCTCCCGCTCCTCGGGGACCTGTTCCGGAAATCGGTCACGGCACGGTTTTGCCGAACGTTCGGCACACTGACCTCTTCAGGCGTGCCGATTCTTGAGGCGCTTGGTATCGTTCAGGGATCCATCGGAAACGAGGTCGTGAAAGAAGCCGTGCAGAAGGTGCACGACAGTATTCGGGAAGGGGAAAACATCGCCGGACCCCTGAAGAACACGGGGGTGTTCGACGATATTGTCATCAATATGATCGACGTCGGGGAGGAAACCGGTGAGCTGGATCGGATGCTGATCAAAATTGCGGACAATTACGAGGATCAGGTCGATAACGCGGTCGAGGGTTTAATGAACCTCCTCGAACCAGTGTTGATTATTGGGATGGCGGTCATTATCGGGTTTATTGTGATTGCGCTGTTTCTCCCTCTCGTTTCTCTCATGGGCAAAATCGGGACGGGAGCCTGACGTTGAACGAATACCGGGAGAGGGGGGTGTTACGTTCGGCGGTTCGAATTGTCCGTTCCACATCTGCAATCATCGGTTCCCCACCGAATCCGTACTTCGGTTGACCGCATGTCGCTAAAAACAAAATTCCTGGTTGTTACGATTGCCGGTAACGCCGTTGTTCTTGCCTTTCTGTGCGGAACGCTTATCTATCTGGAACTGAATGAGCGGCGTGATCTCCAGTCCTGGAAAGCCCAGTTTGCGGCCCGGACCATTCAGGAACGGCTCCAGCAGCAAGGGGAGGACGGAATTGGACGGTCTCAATTTCTCGGGCGCGATGAATCGAACCCGCAGCGGTTGCGTATTTTTCTCAGTACATCGGAACTTCTTCACAACTGGATTGTCACAGGCCAGGATAATCGGATTCTGGTGAAAGAATCACCGGAAATGACCCTTTCGTCCGCGGACCGGCAGATGATGCAAAAGGTTCGACGGACCCGGGAGGTCATGATTAATCAACAGCGCGTTTATTTTCCGATTATGCGTCGGGACGGACACATGTTGATTATCGCCACGAACCTCCAGGGGCTCTCGGTTCAGGACCGTCCGTATCGAATCGTGCTGTCAACTGCGGTGATCATGGGGTTGGGCACCATCCTTCTGGCGTTGATCCTGTTTCTTCTTTATGATCACATTCTTCTGAACCCGCTCTCGCGTCTCGTGGAAGCCACCAAAAAGATCGCTGACTCGGACTATTCCCATCGTATTGACGAAACGAACCGGACTGATGAAATTGGCGAACTGACCAGTGCATTCAACTTGATGATGGATGAACTGGAGTCGTTTCAAAAAAATCTCCAGGAAAAAGTGGATCGAACGAAAGAAAAGATGAAGCGAACACAGCGGCATCTGATCATTGCCCAGCGGTTGACCTCCATGGGGAACCTTGCCTCGGGAATCGCACACGAGATTAACAACCCCCTCGGAGGCATGCAGAATGCTCTCAGGTCCCTTCGAGAGAAAGATCTTTCCGATCAAAAACGGGAGGAATATTTTGAGTTGATTGAACGGGGGCTGGATCGGATTCGGAACATCGTGCAGAAAGTTCTTGATTTCTCGCCCAGCAAGGAAAATGTGGAGGTGAAGGAAATGGACCTCATTGATACCCTGGAAAGCGTCCTTCACCTGGAACAACATCGAATTCGTGAGGAGGACATCCGGGTCGATTCCGATCTTCCCGACGAACCGATTTGGATCAACGCCGCCCCGATGGAAATTCAACAGGCCATCTTCAATGTGTTTAAAAACGCAATTGAAGCCGTGATGGAAAATGATCCCGACGAGCCAAGATGGGTGGAACTGTCCGTGGAAAAACAAACGGACGAGGAGCAGGTCGTGGTTGAAATTCGTGATTCGGGTCCCGGCATGACCGATGAGATGGAGGAACGAGCCTTCGATCCGTTTTTTACGTCCAAGGAGGATGAGGAAGGGAGCGGTCTGGGACTTTCGATTTCACACCAGATTGTTCAGGATCATGGTGGGACCATTGAAATATTGTCAAACTCGGAACGAGGCACCACAGTGCGAATTTCGATCCCCCGGTATCCGGAAACAGACGACGGTGAAGAGAACGTTCGAATTTTTGATTCTTAACGGTATATGAAAAACTTACATCCATCCGTCGACGACATCGAGGAAGAATATGAACAGGGAAATCTCCAGGAAGTCGAACAGGATCTTTCGACCTTCCTCGATGAACGGCGTCAAAAAATTTTCGAGATCCGGAAATCACTTGAGGATCAGTTTTCGAATCGACATATCGACCTCGCGTTTGCGGTCAAAACCTACATCCTGCAGATTCGTTCCATCAATCCCGAGTATGAAATTCGAAAAGAAATGAAGGATATTGAACGGGAGGTGCAGCGCCGCCAGTCCAAGCATGACGAACCGGTCGATCGAGAAGAAGTGGTACAGGAATGGTGCGACCGGTACGCCCCTTCATGGCGTGACCGCCACGTGATGACGGTGATCTACGTCTTCGAACGGAACCGGGATAAATACCTGTCGATCATCCGGGGAGAATCAGGGAATTAAGGCGCTCGTTCCAATCATCAACTCGATTTCGTACGGCCGATTTCCAGTCGAGATCGGTGCGGTCACGGAACGCATAGATCAAACTGCGGGCCATTGGAACGAGCACGCCAAGACCCTCGTCGTCTACAAGCGTTTTCAGATCCTCCGGGTTTCCTCCCTGTGCCCCGACCCCGGGCGTTAGCAGAAAATGATCCGGAAGTATCGCACGAACACGGGCGAGCGATCCGCTCTGCGTAGCTCCGACCACCGCCCCTGCTGATGCGTATCCACAGGCTCCCCGATCGTCGTCGGTCATCGTGTCAAGGGTTCCGGCCACGTGCTCGAACACCGACCGGTCGTCGACGGCCAGGTCCTGAAGATCCGCCGCGCCGGGATTGGATGTTTTCACCAGGACAAACGTTCCCTTTCCGTGCTCACGAGAAGCGGATAGAAACGGTTCCAGGCCGTCGGTCCCGAACAGCGGATTGACCGTGAGGGCGTCCGCCCCGAAAGGAGCCGCCCCGTCGTATAAACCATGTTCTTGATAATGCTGCTGTGAGCCGAGAAACGCTCCCGCGTATGCCCGTGCCGTCGATCCGATGTCCGCCCGTTTCGCGTCGGCGATCACCAGAAGACTTGCCTCTTGAGCTTCCTCAAGCGTTTTTCGAAAAGCCTCCAATCCCGCCACTCCAAGGGCTTCGTAAAAGGCAATTTGAACCTTTACGGCCGGAACGCGTCCGGAGGCAATTTCAATTAATTGACGATCAAAGGAACGTATCGCTGAGGCAAGCTCGTCCACTGATTTCTCCCGCGCGCTCCCGCCAAGGATTTCGTCCGGCAGCCAGGACGGTCTCGGATCCAGCCCCATCACGAGCAGACTACCTGTTTCGCGGATCTTTTCAGCGAGTCGATCGGCAAAATGTTCGGGCATCAGTTCGACCCCATCCGAAAAGAGGGTGTGCTGTTACGTTCAGAAATGGGTTTCTCTTTCCATCATGTTTGACAACCGCCGGTGAGATTTTACGAAAAAAAACGAATGGATACAATGATTCAATACGCCTGGCTGATAAAAAACGTTCCCCAGACTGGACGACTTCCTTCCGCGTCTCGAATTTCCGGGGTACGAGCCCGGACGCCGGCCGAAATCCGTGTTCCGGTTTCAAAACCAAAGGTAATCCCAAGATTTGCCTCTCCGAGGACACTTCGAAGCTCGGACCGATCAAACGTGACTTCACTATCACGGAACTGACCTTCCACGAGAGCATTATACCCTCTCACACGGGCGTGGGCTCCTGCCCAGAGAAATAGTTCCTGTAGAAAAGGTCCGTCTTTCGTTTTCCGGGCTACCGGCGTCCCCATGTTCACGTACTCCCCGAAGTCAGGTGAAAACCCCCATCCCGACGAGGCCAACCGTCCCCAGCGCCAGTTCAAGCCCCCCCGTAGTTCCGTGACGTAGCCGATACTTCCACCAACTGTGCTTTTCAGATCCATATCCGCAAATCCTTCGCCACGTGCGGAATACAGCAGATCCTGGCGAAGCAGGGTATACTTGAACGTCGGCTCCCCGCCGTCCGAAATCTGGTTATCCCAGCCTTCCGGGTCATCCGAACCGGTGACGTTATGTGTGAAGTCCTGAAGTTCCGGTACAATACGAGTACCGAGTACGCCCAGTGTAAAACTCGATTGATAGGTAACGTCTTTTTCGGGATTGGTTTTCCGGCGGACGTTGTTGACAAAGACAAGCCCCGCGTACGGATGATCGTCCGGAATGGGCTGTTCCTTTTCGACGTCCTCCGGAGTGAACGCCGTCGTTCCGAATTCGAAGCTATGCAGGGTGAACGAAGAAGGACCGTTACCGAGATCACTTACCCCGGTGACGTCGTTCAGAAAACCAAGGATCGGATCCAGAGAAAAGAACCATTCCTTCGCCCGGCGCCCGGACAGCGATACGGCAAACCCACCCGTGTACTCGCCGTCCTGACCAAAGACAATGTCGTTGTCCAGATAAAACGACCAGCCTGAATTCCATTCTTCCGTTTCGGATGGGGACGTGGGGGAAGGATCCGAGGGAGAGCTTTCTGCAAAGTCAATGGTCTTCCGATCCGCCCGCGATTCGTCCGTCTGGGCGTGAAGAGATTGGGTAGGGCCGGCGATGATAAAAATACTGAAAATCAGTAGCCCGAAAAGATGAAAGTAAGCGTCGAATGGGTTGAAAACATATACAGATGGAACGATCCGGGTACGAGGCATGGTTGTATGATTCCGAGAACGGTGAATTCAACGACGACATCACGATTGATCAAGCGCTTCGAGAACGTCCCGGGGTTCCATGCGTTTTGTATAATCGGCGTGTACGAACGAATCCGTCACGGTTTGGTCGGTTGCGACGACATACGTTGCGGGAATGGGCAGGGTGTATGAACGGTCCCCGTTTCGCCTGGTGAGATCCACGTCCAGCACGTCCTGAAAAACGGGTCTAAGCTCCTCTGCCAGCTGAAACTCGAGACCGAACTTGCGGGCAATTCGGTTCCCCTCGTCAAACAGGATCGGGTACGTTAGATCGTGCCGGTTCCTCGTGTCCTCGGCGAAGGAAGGCTCTTCCGGGGAGATGGCAACGAGCTGACCGCCGGCCGCCCGAATGTCTTCATGCGCGTCCTGTAGAGCATCCAGCTCCACGTTGCAGTACGGTCACCAGCCGCCCCGGTAAAAACTGAGTACCACCGGTCCATCCTGTAGAGCGGACGACAGGGACCAGCTTTCGTCCGTGCCGTTTCCCGTCGCATAAGGGAGAACGAAATCCGGAGCGGTGTCCCCGGTTCCAATGGCCTGTTCGGCAATACCGGATTCCACGAGTTCCTTCGTCGTGCCTTGCAGCGTCTCCAGCACGTCGTCCGGAATTTCCGGAATCAACTCCTGCTGCATCTGTTCGATCTGTTCCTTCAGCTTCATGGTCCTTCACGAAAAAATTGATCAGAAGATAAATTGGCCGAAATCGATGAAAGGTACAAGGAGGGGAAGGACGTTTCATCTGTTCATGAAGAAGGTCCTGAAGAGGAAAACCCCCTGTCCTGTTTCCTTAACGAACCCCCGGGTACATTTTATTTCTTACATCCAAGTTCCGAACAAAACTTGCGTCGTTCCGACCCGGAGATGCGTCCGGCTGGAACAGTGCTGAGTCAAATCCGGAGGGGGGTTCCCGTTAGGTGAGTACGAGATTCTCGCTCTTTACCAGTCGGGCCTGAAAGAGCCAGCTCGCCTGGTGTAGAGCAGCGTGATAGTCAAACTCGGTCAGGGCGCTGATCAGATCCACGGGGTGAACGACGTCCAGGAAACGAAGACCCGCGCTGGCAGCGGTATAATGCACACAGATATTGGCCACCGTTCCTGCAATAATCAATCCCTCCTTATCGTGAACGCGAAGCTGCTGATCGAGATCCGTGCCGTAGAACCCGTCGTAGCGAGATTTCTCAAAGACCAGATCTTCTTCCCGGGGCGAAAGGGGTTCCACAATTTCCCACCCCCATGTATCTTTTCGACAGTGCTCGCCCCAGATCTCAAATTCCGGATCGTCCTCGTGATGCGTGTCCTGCGTGTACCACACCGGCATACCGGCTTCCCGGGCCGAATCCACCGTGGCCGCCAGGTCCGAAATCGTCTCCTCGGCGTCCGGATTGTACAGCGCCCCGTCCGGCCGCGCGAAATCCTTCTGCATGTCCACAACGAGAAATACGTGCGTCGATGGATTGACCTGGAGTTCCTCCTCCACGTCATAATCCGGTACTTCAACGTTCATGGATTTTTATATCAGAAGACGAAAATCAAGCAAAACGAAAAGATTACCGAAAAAGGAACGGATTGATTGTCAAATTATTGTATAGAACACCCGTCGAATTTTTAAATCTTCATAACTAGGAGACTGTTGAAAAACCCCTGTAGCGTCAGTGCGGATGCATTTGTTCCGTC
>CAZSFH010000057.1:0-14023 GCA_964606115.1 uncultured Planctomycetia bacterium
TGTGGATGGACTGGGTTCGGGTTCTACAGATCCGGGATCAAGCTCTGAGTTGAGTTCTATAATTTCGAAACCTGCCTCTTCAAAGATCAGTGGTGCGGTTCTGGCTGCTCCTCCATTACAGCAGTCCAGCACTACTTTGCCTTTGTCGTTTCCGAACTCTCTAGCGAATTCCAACATTCTCTCTATATATTGTTCGTCCATTTCTGCCTCCATGTTGATTGAAGTACCACCTTCCCCCTGTTTGAAGTCGCCCTGGAGGTATATATCTTTGATCTTGCCGAGGTCTTCGTTAGAGAAGCCGTATCCCTCTCTGTAGATAAGCTTGAAACCCGTTCTATCCCACGAATGGTGGGAAGCAGTTACCATAACACCTATACCTCCATAGAACTCCGCTGCAAGCGCAGTCCTGTCTGTGGTGCCTATACCAACATCCACAATATCGATCTGGCTGTCCTTCAGCCCTTTCTTCAGCGCCCGTGATACTTTTTCAGAGTTCTTACGGCTGTCTCTACCTAGGATAACTCTCTCAATTCTTTCTCCAATTGCGTATGATGCTATTGCCTTTCCTAGCCTCTCTGAGAACTCTTCATCTATCTCTTCAGGATAGTCTCCCCTTATGTCATACCGGTTGAATACCTTGGGATGTCTTTCTGTCATTTTCAAGTCACTCTATAGAGTCTATATCTTGTCAATAATATCTTCAAGCTCTTTAATATGCTCTATGTGGAAGTCCGGGTTTCCTTCTTTCTCTTCTGATACCAAAACGGTCTTCATCCCGATCTCCTCTGCAGGCTTGAGATCTCTCTCCCAAGAATCCCCAATCATAACAACCTCTGAAGGGTCAATCTCCTTCTCCTTAAGTACAGGTAGATAGAAATCCTTTGAAGGCTTCATGCTACCCGTGTCTTCTGGAGTCACGAGGAAGTCGAAATAGCTTCTCCAGTCCCCGAACACCCTGTTCAGTTTTCTTTCTAGAGGTTCTCTAAATTCGTCAGAGGCAACAGCTATGAACTCCAGATCTCTCTGAAGCAACCTACCAATCAGTTCAGGGATATATGCGCTGTAGTCGAGATCCTTCACCGCTTGATCCCAGAATCTCTTTACAGCCTCCTCCACCAGGTCTTCTCTTTCCTTAACTGGCATCCCTATCTCCAGTAATGCTCTCTCAAGCGCAACATGTCTCTTCCTTTCCTCGGGATCATCCGACCCAAGAACATCATCAACCTCCTCCTGCCATATACTTTTGATGCGTTCCCGGTCTATACCCAGGTTATCGGCTAGGTAGTCGAACTGCTCCTGGTATGCCTCACCGGTTTTCGGTGTGTAGAGCGTGTGGTCCGCATCGAATATTATTGCTTTTACCATCTATCGAATCCTCCAACAGAATTTCTTTTGTAATGTGAGAGTTTTTATATCAGGGTCCTTTCTCTAGAGAAATGCTTATAAAGGTAATATTTTATTATAATTTAGTGAACAAATGGCTGACTTATCCTTTGGAGATACTTCAACCGAGAGAGATTCGGGGTTTGACCCTGATGTAGAAGAAGTTCTAGGCGTAAACAGACCTCTTAAGGAGCCTGTTAGATCTGAAGGGATCATAGGGCTTCCATCAAGGGGGACTCTAAAGGTTATATCCGACCTTCACGGCCAGTACGAACTTTTCAATAACTGGCTGGAATATACAAACGTTGTTAGGGAGATAAAAAACGGAGAAGACACATATGCTCTAATGCTTGGGGACGCAACAGATCTTAAAGGGGAAGAGACACGAAAGGCCAACGCTGACTACATCTTAAAAGACGGAGACCGGAGGATAGTTGACAGAGTTATGGAGATAAAGGAGGAACTGGGGAACCGGGCAGACCACTTTGTCTATCTTACAGGGAACCACGAGTTAACAAATCTCAAACTCTACCGTATGGCAAGAGAAGAGGCAAAAAGCGACCTTGAGGAGCTACAGAGCTATTCTGAAGAGATCACCTCTGGAGATGATAAAGACGTAGAGAAAGTTAAAGAGGAGTTAAAGAAGACCAATATTGATGAAATCATAGACCGGAAACGGGGTGCGCAACAGTACGACTTCGTAACAATGATGGATGATAGACACTACGATTTTCTTTCCAACAGGCCGATGGCCGCAATCGCTGAGAATGGCCTGGTACTTGTCCACGGCGGACCGCCAAAAGAGGATCGATTCTATAACCGCACCGAAAACATGTCCCGGGATATAGATTCCAAGAGAGGGATGCATTCCTCTAGATATAAGGGAGAGAATCTTGTATTCCAGATACACTGGAACAGGCCAGACTGCCTAAAGGTCGATAAAGAGAGATTTAGCGATCGATTCTATGGTGAGGATTCTGTTGAAAGATTCCTTGATGAGATGGGTGGTGAAGTTCTGATTACCGGCCACTCTAGAGTTGAGATTATGGGGGAGGAGTATGTAAAAGAAGGTTTGGGGTTCTTTGGGAACCAAGTAGTTTTGGACACAGATCAGAGAAAGTATCTAGAACTTGATCTGGAGAAAGAGTACTGTTCTGCAAGGGAACTAGAATACGGCAAAGAGATAAAGGAGCTTCTCTAGCCTATAGTGTCAAGCAAGATATAGGGAATAGAAGACCTCGCATCCGCTGTGAACTGGAAGTATTAACTTCTCTTGTTATCGGAATCCATATATACCGTCTTCCCGGATTCCACATTATCCAAAATAGTTGTAGTGGGGCCGATGAAACAGTCTTCACCGATCTGGATTCCTGGCATCAGGTTGGCCTGGGTTGCTATATCTGTGTTATCCCCGACCATGGCGCCAAGCCTGTTGAGGCCTGTGGCAACTTCTCCCTCCTTAAGGCCGGGTTTGACCTTTATTTCCGGCCTCTTACTGTCCTTTCTTTTGCCTCTATTTGAGAAAACTGTGCCTGCGCCCACCCTGACGTTTCTTCCAAGGATCGAGTCTCCAAGATAGGTCTGATGTATATGCGTGTCCTCTTGGATTACGGAACCTCTGACCTCGGAGTTGGCTCCAACGATTACGTCATCCTCTATATTGGTATGGTTTCTGATAACCGTATTGTTCCCTACAACTACATTTTTCCCAATATAGCAGGGGCCTTTTATTACAGCGTTCTCGTAGATAGTTGCATTCTCTCCTATAATTACATCTCCCTTTACCTCTGCCGAATCAGCTATGTCGGCTGAACTCGATATATCTCTCTCAATGTCTCCAAATAGATCCTTGACAACCGAGAAAAGATCCCACGGATACTTTATGGAAGAGACGCTCTTTTCCGTAAATACCGTTCTTACCTCTTTTTCTTCTATATAGATCTGGAGCGCGTCCTCAAACTGATACTCATGTGTGTCCGTCCTGTCCAGATAGTCGAATATCTCTTTTCCGAGAAGGTAGGATCCCACAACTCTATTGTTGGATGGTTCCTCCCCTCTATCTGGTTTCTCAACTATTTTTGAAACCTTATCTCCTTTAGTCTCTATTATACCGTATTTCCAGGGCTTATCTGTCTCCTTAGATAATAGAACTGCGTCAGCACCGGTATCTTCCATCTTCTGAAGCTTTTTCTCAAGAAAAAGATCTGCATTCGCCCTGTATGAGTTCAGGACGAGAAAACTATCCTCCAAGTAGTCTTCAGCCTTCCTTATAGCATTTCCAGTTCCTTTTGGTTCTTTCTGTACTACTTTATCGATATCAAGATTTAAACCGGATACATCAAGCTCCTTATCTATATCTCTATCTTTTCCCTGTACTATTACAGCACTCTTAACGCCGCTTTCCTCCAAACTCTCCAGAGTATGCCTGAGAAGTGTCTTTCCTCTTATCTTTATCAGTGACTTGTGCCTATTTGTGCTCAGAGGCCAGAACCTTGAACTTCTGCCTGCTGCAAGTATCAATGCCTGCATAGTATCTGTTGTTTTTATTGAGAAGATTTAAATGGAAGGGTGTAAAAAGCAGTTCTTCTGGTTTCACGGCACAGCCTACGACATCTCCTGTTCTGATCTCGCTCTATCAACAATACCCGGGAAGCAGTATTTGACATGTTCGATTATTTCTTGGGATGCTTTTTCAAATATCTCGGTAGCTAACTTTATCTGTTTCCACTCATGGTCTAGGCCTCCTAGAATCTGCAAAAGAGGTGGTTTTTTACTGTAGAGAGAAGGCTTTTCTGCCTGCTCTATAGACTGTCCTGTTGTCTTTCTTACAAAATTCACTGAATCCTCATAGCTCTCTGTAACTGTATCCAGGGTTAATCCTTCTCTATCCTCAAACTGGAAGAATTCAGCTTCGAACAAATGCTCTTCTTGAACTTCTATAGCCTTGTGCTTTGGGGTTTTCTCTTCTCCTAGAAGCGTAAATTTTCCATTCAGATTATCGAAGAACTTTTCGTTGTTCTCCATCTGCGCGTTATACAGATTTGATCTTGCGTGTTCCAGCATGTCCTCCTTAATCCTCCGGTGTTGCCGTTCTTCGATCTTCTCTGTCAGATAGAAATCGTTTCTCATCTCATACAAGCATATACCTGCTGCAGGTATAACTATTGAAGGAAGAAATGGCGCCCCCCCAAGCACACCTCCAATAACTCCTCCCATAGTTGCTGATCCTATTATAACTTTAAATTTAGCGAGCTCATTGCATTCTTCTATACATTCACCGGGTCGCAAATAGGTATTGTCCCCCCCATTTATTCTCTGCTTATATTCTCTATCCAGCTCTTCTTCGAAGTCTTCAAGAAGGTCTTTAGGATCTTCAGGGCTCAAAAATCTTACTTTTGTACGCCATTCGGAGTCATTAGAATATATCCGTGCCTCATAATCGTCCCAGTTTCCCGCCCAGGCGACATGGCTACCGGTATTGTCCCAGCTGTATATTATTACCTCCCCGCTTTCATTATTCCGATAGCTTCGATCCTTAGAAACTCTTTCCCATCCATAAGCATCTCTATCATCTAATCTGGTAATCTTCACCACCTCTCAAAGAGAGAACTTTGTGACGAGGGGAGTTGCTATTCGTTGAAAGGATGATCGCGCAAACGGGGGTAATTATTTCTTACAGCATCCCGGTATTTCAGCTCATTTCTTCTCATCTCCTGAGGATCCTCCCAGTTCCTTCTCATTAGATCTCCATCTTCGAAACCATTCTTCCGGCTAAAAGACCTCCTCCCGCCACTTCTATGGTTTCCGCTTCCTTTACTAAAGCTGAATCCAAAGTAGCTATTTTCCGACCAGTTCTCATAGCTGAAAGAGAATCTACTACCTTCACCTTGCCTACTATGGAAGCGGACAGGTCTGTATCTCCTTGAAGGCAGGCCTCCGCCTCTAAAACTCCAGTAAGGACCATCCCAACCTCTTTGCATTGGGCGGAACATCCCTACTCTGCTTCCGAATCTTACTGCATAGATGTTTCTACCGCCCTTTACATTGTATTCGTCTACGACTTCAACGTTTTCGCCGTCTATATAGACGTTTTCAACATCTTGAAGATATTCGGAAAGCTTATCATCCTCTGTAAATTTTTCTGTATTTCCGGATTTTTTGTAATTCTTTTTATCCTGCTCTACAGTCCTTCCAACCTGTTGAGGGTTGTCAATATGTTTATTTGGCTCTCTTTCAGGCTTGAACTGGCTTGCTCCTATACCTATTAAAGCACTTATACCTACAAAGACAACAGCATTCCGGATATTATCGTAGATACTGTTCGAATCGGCATCAATATGGAGCTTGCAGGGTCCGGAATCATTATCAGTTCCCCATCCGGCATTGTGGCTGCAGGTTGAGCCGTCCTGGGATGTTTCTCCACAGATATTGCTTTCTGTCATTTTTGGACATCTCTTACTTTATTATCAACGATCCACCATTTCGCCGAAATGATGTCTTCGGTGGTAACGCCTGTTATTCCATCTTCCATTTCTTCTTCTGTTTCCGCTGTTTATTCTAAAACTAACCCCGATGTATTCATCATCATCCCACTTCTCCCAGTCGAAAGAAATGCTGGTACCCCTCCTGACTGGAGCGTAAAGCCCTGAATGGACTGAACTTCCTGAAAGATTTACCGAATACCTGCTTCCACCACGGGTGGGTGCAAATACACCTACTCTGTCTCCCGATCTTATAGCGTATAGGGGTCCATCTTCACCTTCGTACTTATTTACAACCTTGATATTCTCGGCATTAATATTGAGATTCTTAGTGTTTTTAAGGTTCTCTTTAGTAAGAACGCTGTCCTCTGTAGGAGCTCCCTTTCTATACTGGTCGCTCTCCATATCTACGGTTTCCTCTACCTTCTGATTGTATCCTGGAAAGCTTACATCCACATCTATATCAGGTGTATAATTGTATGCCATAATCCCTGTTAAAGCACCCGCTCCCACTATCGCTATCTTTCCTAGAGTGGATTGACCTACAGATTTAACACCATCGTAAATAGAATTAAGCTCTCCTAGCGTAGATTGACCTACAGATTTAACGCTATCATAGATAGAATTAAGCACCCCGTTATCCGAACTTCCGCCTTTCTCTCTATTTCTTTTTCCTGGCATAATAGACACCCCTTTTGTAGGTAGTTACTTGTTAGTAACACTACACCTTTATATATCTTTCGGTCAGGTCTAAGGAATCTGACCTTTCACAGATAACACCGTTAAGGTTTAAAAGCCCGAACTATTATATTGGAAAGGTATGTTGAATCCCGCATCCGAACCCATAATAAACAGCATTCTACCGGCGCTCAGATCGGTCGTTGCGGACAAGCTGGATTCCAGAGGTTTTTCCCAGACCGAGATAGCGGATCTGATGCAGGTGACCCAGCCAGCAGTCTCCCAGTACCTTAACAAGCAGAGAGGTGGGAAGATGAAGATAATACGGGAAAATAAAGAGCTCAACGAGATTGCCTCCGAAATAGCAGGCCATATATCCAGAGATGATGTCGAGAGCGTAAAGGAGGCGTACAACAAGTTCTGTACAAGGATAGTTGAACTGGATGATTTTGAATCAATAACAGGATACAGCAAAGAATTCTTTCTGGACTTCTAACCCTTATCTATATTCGAATCCCTCCCAACCCTCCTCTTCCTGACCCAGCATCCTCTTTACAAACCTCTTGAACTTTATCCAGAGTTTCTTAGATCTTCTAACACTGCTTTCATATGCTCTTTCCAGTTTATCACGGAAGGAAAGCTCTTCTCCAGAAGCAGAATATTCAAAATCTCCTTCAAACTTTTCTTCAATGAATCTAGTTTTGTAGAATAGCACAAACCCGGCCGTTATAAGGATAGCCACTATAATGAGGATGGTTTCCCAGAATATTGAATTATAGTAATCGTCTATACCTGTCTTGAGAGCCTTATCAGTATTATTGAGCTTTTGAATTAACTTGGGCAATTTTTTAGATGCATAGCGGTAATTTCCTGCCTCCATCCTTTCCAGTGCAGCAGATATAGTGCTTTCAACCTCCTTTAAACTCTTGTTTATCTCCTCCGACCGGTATCTAAGGCTGTAGATCCATTTCCCTGTTTTGTTCCTCAACGCCCTGTAGTTCCTTGAGAGTTCCTTGACACTTTCTTCTATCTCCCTCCTTGTTCTGTTATTGGCCTGAACTACCACGGTCAGGTTCCTCTGAATCTTTGATGCTCTGCTTTCGGCTCTCAGACCGACAGTATAATTACCTATCGGCTCCGCCTCCGGAGCTAGGATTACCGAAAACAGGCGAGTGTCACCTGACCCTATAACCTTTGTTTTAGTGTATAAAATAGCTTCTATGTCCGATTCTACATCAAGGGTTACCTTAGCCGGAACCTTGCCTGTATTGGTTATATATGTGTCAAAACTTTTCCTTTCCCCCTGGCTGATATATACAGGACTGACTTCACCGAACTGTAGTCCGGACTCAAGATCGGGGTTGTACTCAAGTGCAATAGTTTCAGTAATCGACCACTGCTGAGCTCTATCTTTAACCCGTACATTGACCTCTTGGCTACCTTTGGAAAGTATGGATGTATTTATACTGGTCGAAAAGACATTTATCTCTGGAGACTCGCTTGAAAGAGGTACCGCGGTAGCATTTCCCCTGCCAGGATCATCTCCGATGTAGTATTCTGCCTCTTCGACACCGGTATTGTTGTCAGATGTCCTGATTCTAAGCTCAGGCGCAACGTTCGTAGGATTAGGGAACAACCTTACCTCCCTTATCTCTGGAGGATGATTGTCTAATGTAACATTCCTACTAACCGAGATACTGTTTCCCGCATGGTCATACATCTCTATCTCAAGAGCGTTGAGACCGTCTTTCACTGCGGCAGTATCTATTTCATCATCAACTATGGTAAGATGACCGTTGAAAGTCGAATTATAAATCGTCCTTGTCGTATCCCCTATACTGATAACTGTCCTCTCCACCCGTGAACCTTCATCGTTCGCCTCCACATGTATAGGTATAGAACCGCTAAATATCTCGCCATTCTCTATCGAAAACCTGTTTATGGTCGGAGGGCGGGTGTCAACCATAAAGCTCCAGTTCTCCTGGCTCCTATGTCCCTCCTTATCATATGCAACTATACTGACCTGATACTCCCTGTTCTCAAGTAGAGACTGAGTTTCATAGGACACTTTATAAACTGTATCGTTGCTCCTAAGAGATTCAAGTCCCAAACCTAAGCTACCATTATCATATCTATCCCCTTCGAACTTTATATGGGTTTTACCAGGATCCAAACCTGAAGGATCCTTCACAACAGCCTCTAGGACAGGCTTCCTATTTCTAGTGCCTTTCCTCGGAGATATACTATTTATTACGGGATCTTCCACAAGGCTGAAACTCCAGTTTATCCATCTACCGTGGCCGAAACCGTCCTCCACATACACTGCTATACTGTTCTTCCCGTCCTTGAGGTCTGCATCCTGGTATCTTACTTCATCCTCCTCGTTTACAGCCAGGTTATCTTGGCTTATCAGTCTTCCATTTATTATAAGCTGGGTCTTAGATGTATCTACACCTATACCGTTGTCCTGGAACTCCGCAACTATATCAGGGTCGGGATACATTATTGAATCACCGTTTGGCGAAGTAGAGATCCTTTCTGGTGTATCTCCCTCTATATGGATCGTACTATTGTATTCCTCTTCATTAGATAGGTTTGCCTTCCAGGTGTAGCGCCCAGAACCTGCTCCATCGAGAACAAGCTCCACATTAACCCTCTCTCCCTTGGAAAGACTTGAACCACTGCCTCTTGAGATTTTTACAGCGTCATTATAGCCATCGCTATCCCTGGACCACAGTTTATTAACCTCCCATCCATCGGTCTTAACCTCCACATTCTCCTCTGTAACGGTTCCAAAGGGATCTGTTATCGCCTCTGGAGCAGGCAGGATTATGGTGGCGTTCTCTGCATCCTCACCAATATCGTTCTCTATACTAATGTTATAAATTTCAGAACTGGCGTCATCAACTACATCCGGATCTACGGAAAGCTGTGCAACTGCTGTAGAGCTTATTATAAGAAGCGCAGATACTAAAAACAGGAAATGTAGAGTCTTCCCTCTCATTTCTATCTGTTTATTTGGGACTCAGAGTTTTTAAGCTTTTCAAAAAGTAACTGGCTGTCCAGGTAGAATCCTAAGAACAAAAGTAGATGAGCCCAAGGGGATTTGAACCTCGGAGCTTTCTCGCAGGAGAAGCGATGTCATCAAATGCCCGAGAGAGGGAGCACAAGAGATCGGACCCGATGGGATTTGAACTGTGAAGGTCTCTCGTAGAGAACCAGAGTGGTTCTAAATCCCGAGAGGGAAGTGAACGCAGTGAACGGACCCGATGGGATTTGAACCCATGACCTACAGCTAGCTCTCCTGCTTGGGACAGTTAACTTGTTGGCGCCGGAGGCGCTGGCCGTCGAAGGCGGCCGGTAGTGCACAGCATCCTCAAGGAGAATGCTGTTTGAACATCACTCACCTAGAGAGTGATGTGCTGTTAACTGCTACGGCAGTTAGGAGGCTGTCGCTCTGTCCAGGCTGAGCTACGGGCCCACCAATATCTTGGTGTATTGTGGCTCCAACATTTTTAAACAGATATCCGAATTTACAGCTACAAATGGCTGGAGGGTAACTGCTCTAGATTTTTGTCCCTTCAAATCAGACCTCTCCTTTTTTAGGAATCCTATGCCAGGATATAGACAACGTGAACCACACCTACCTCTTCGATAAGGTAGAAGATGAAGATAAGAACCAGCGCTATACCGTGTTCTTTGTGCAGTCCATGATTTCTAACCATCGCATACCACAGGAAGCCTATTACAAGCACCATGTACATCATAGTCCCTGCAAGAGGAATTGTATCTACAAAGCCCGGACTCACAATAGATAATAGGCCTAGTACAAGAGTCATGTTAACTACAGTTGAACCGAATATATCTCCCATTGCAAGGGCATATTCACCCCTCTTTACCGCGTTTATCTCGAGTGTTAATTCCGGAAGCCCTGTTCCTATTGCCACCACGGTCGCACCTAATGTTTCTATAGGGATTCCCAGGGCAGTTCCAATCTGAATAGAAGAGTTTACAGTGATTCTGGCACCTATCATTACAAGCGCCAGGCTTCCCAGGAGTTTAAGAACAGTGCCGTAGGGGCCATATAAGACAGGCTCTTCTTCCACCCCCTCCTGTGCCTCTTCCTTCTCCTCTTTAACTATCTTGCTCATGAGTCCACCTCTCTTGATAATCCATATAGATACACCATACATTACTAGAAGTATACCGCCGTGCCATACGGTGAGAGAAGATGTCACCAGTATCAGTGCTGAGACTGCGGTTATGAGTCCAAGGATTTTAAGCATTACTGTTTCATGTTTTCTGTCTATAGCTAGCTTTCCAGCAACTATCGTTGTTATACCCAGGACCAGAGAGATATTCACAAGGCTTGATCCAAGTATATTACCTGCTGAAAGGCCTGCAGAGTCTTCAATAACTGCAAAAATTGTTGTAGTTATCTCCGGAAGATTTGTAGATACTGAAAGAACTATGAAGCCTACTGTGAAGCTGCTTATGCCTATTAAGTCGGTTATCTGTATCGAATACCTCACGCTCTTGTCTCCCGCCCACCAGAGAAGTGCAAGACCTGCTACAAGCAAAACAACGGTAGAGGTTATTGAGGCCATGTATCAATCTTTTGCTGGTGGATTCTATTTATCTCTTGTGGACCGACTTCATTTCTTAAGTTTCACGGCTCTGAAGCGGACAAAAGTCTTAAATTATGTGCATCCAACGACAGTGATATGGTTGAGATATTCCCGAACTTTGCAGTATCCTTGGCAAGGTTTGTACTGGGAGGTGTATTTCTCTGGAGCGGAGGTATAAAGCTCAAGGATCTCAAGGGTTTTGCACTAATAGCCTCAACCTATGGTGTGGTTCCAAGATTCTTCCAGACACCGGCAAGGATGACCTCCTATCTCGTTCCTTTCAGTGAACTGGTTGCCGGGGGACTTCTGTTTATAGGTAGCTATCAGCTTCCGGCGCTGTACTTCATAGCGATCAGCCTGATAATCTACACCCTGCTCCAGTCTCTGGAGCTTTTTACACAGGGAAATGTCCAGAACTGCGGGTGTTACGGAACTGCTTTTAAGGTGGAGCTTTCTTGGAAACAGGTGCTCAAGAACTTGGCTCTCCTGCTCCTAACAGTCTACCTTCTTGCCTCCATGAAGGTTACTCCTTTTTGGAACCTGCCTTGACCTCTTCCTGAACGGAGTCTCCAAATAGGAAAGCCACCGCTAGCGCCAGACCCAGGAGACCGATATCCCTTATAAGGGTGTCGACAGGCCCTCCAGCCAGAAGTATGTTGAAAATTATCGCAAACAGGGACAGGGCTGAAAAGGTCGCTGCAATATCGGTATAGTAGTCTCCAAGAATCGCCAGGCCTGCTATCACCTCTACAGGCGCATGAAAGTACTGCATCAGAACTATAGGCGAGACAGGGAGTATGTATGCTATCTCTGTTGCAGTGTATCCTGCCCACAGGGCAGGGTTGAAAAGCTTGTGCATCCCTGCAAGGAACATCATGGTTCCGAGACCCCATCTCAGAGCAGTAAGCCCGAAATACGAGTTCCTGTGCAGGAACCTCCTAAATCTGGCAAGAGCCATAACCCCTTTAACAGAGATTGATGTTTAAAAACAGCATGCTTTCAAACACTGAACCTATATTATCTATCCTTTGTCCTCATACATTTCCTCATCCGCCTCCTCAAGGAGGTTCTTAATCTCCTGCTCGTAGATGCCTTCCTCATCTAGCGGGTTAGGATGTTCTGCAGGGTTGTAGGTTGCTCCTCCTATACTTATTCCCTGATTACCGCCTATGTTCGTCCCCTCAAAGTGGTTCTCTATATATCTTTCAACCGTATCTCTTATACGCATCTTTACCTTCTCTACATCAGTCTCGTCTGCACCAGGCAGGAGGGCTAGGAACTCATCGCCCCCGTATCTACCAATACGGATAGTCGTATCGCTTTTCCGTCCCTCTTCACCATCTCTTGTTACTGAATCTAGAGTATTTGCCACACCTTCAATATATCTATCTCCCTCCTGGTGTCCTAGCGTGTCGTTTACTTCTTTGAAATTGTCCAGGTCTAACATCAGTAGCGATAAGCTGTATCCAGAATCATTAGCCCGGTCTATCTCTTCTCTAATCTCATTTTTAATACTTTTCTTGTTTAAGAGACCTGTAAGATAATCTTTTCGTGCCTGATTCTTAAGTTCTGCTTTCTCTTCTTCCAACTGCTCTATATATTTGTCCTTGAGAGCGTTCGTAAATCTAAGGGTTATCCTCTCCTCAGCCTCCTCTGCCAGGCTCTCACGGAATTTCTTCCGTCTATTGTAGCCAGTTAGATAATCCTCCTGATACCTCATTTTTTATCACCTATAAGTAAATACCACCGGTCATTTATAAATGTTTTGGTTTTTCTGGAATAGTTTCCCAGCCCGTAAATAGACGTTAATTATTTAAAAAGAGAAGGTATAAAAGTGTTTTTGTATACTTATGACTGCTAAAGAAGCTTCCCCCAACCTAGAGAGAATAATATCGGTTCTAAGAACCCTTTTCATGGTATTTCTGTTCGCCTGGTTCCTTAACTTTACCTGGGAAACATTCCACGGCCCATACCTGTACATGATGGGAGAACATATGGGTATAACAACCCACCAGAAGTTCGTGCCTATAATAGCCTGGGTGTCGGTAAAGGATGCCGCTCTTGTAGCTACGTTCTATGCAGTAGTCGGGGTTCTTTACAGAAACCTCCTCTGGATAGAGGAAGCAACATGGAAACAGGTATCGACCATCCTAGTTATAGGTATAGCTGCTGCAGCAGGCATAGAATATCACGCCATAACCACGGGTAGGTGGGTCTATTCCAGCCTGATGCCCCTGGTATTTGGGATAGGCCTGTCGCCGCTATTCCAACTTGGAGTTACAGGAGCACTTTCTGTGATTTTTGCTCACTGGATGCTATACACTAAGTGTGAGAATTAATAGAGTGGACATAAACTCTCTTGAACTATCTGAACTCCGCCCTGTCCTTCTTCCTGAAACCCTCCTCCCCCATCGGCTTGTCGTATTCACCTTCATCATTGTCATCATTCTTTTTCTCTCTGACCTGTTGGTATTCAGTGTTGACCTCGTTGGAGAAGGTTCCAAAGCTAGCGTCCTTCATCTGCTCCTGAAATTTCTGGAGGTCTTTTTTTCCTAAGCTCTCATCCGGCGGGAATATAGCGCCTGTAGGTGTTCCCGCATGTTCTTCATCCTCAAACCTTGGGAACACTATCATGTAGAAGTGTGGCATCCTCTGGCCTGCGGTCTCTCCGTTGTTGACTACTATAGAATATCCGTCCGCTCCAAGACCGTTCTTTGCTTTCTCCCCGACAATCCTGGCGACATCGAACATCTCAAGGAGGCCTTCACCAAGATCCTCTGCAGATTCTATGTGGTCCTTCGGCACAACCATGGTATGTCCCTTTGCACGGGGATTTATGTCCAGCCAGGCCTT
>CAZSFH010000058.1:0-8454 GCA_964606115.1 uncultured Planctomycetia bacterium
CGAACGGCACAGTGCGATCAATTTTTAAGATAGACCTTTTCAGCAGCCTCCTAGTCATTATTTTCCACGTCGAACTGGATCCCCTGGGCGAGCGGGAGGTCGTCTCCCCAGTTAACGGTATTGGTCTGGCGTCTCATGTAGTTTTTCCACGCGTCGCTGCCCGCTTCGCGGCCCCCGCCGGTATCTTTTTCCCCACCGAACGCGAGTCCGATTTCAGCACCGCTTGTGCCCGTATTCACGTTGGCAATACCGCAATCCGATCCGCGTACGCTGAGGAACGTCTCGATCTCCTTGACGTCCGTCGAGAACAGGGCGGAGGACAGGCCCTGAGGCACGTCGTTGTGCAACTCAATGGCCTCGTCAAAATCCTGATACGACAGGAGATACAGAATTGGACCGAACGTTTCCTCCTTCAGAATGGGCATGTCCGGATGCGCCCGGACCAGCGTCGGTTCCACGTAATGTCCCTCCTTGAACGGTCCGTTGTCGAGGAGGTTTCCGCCGTAAACAACTTCTCCTCCCTGTTCCCGGAGATTTCGAATGGCCTGCTGGTAAGCGTCCACGGCCTGCTGATCGATCAGGGGACCCATCACCGTATCTTCGTCCCGTGGATCCCCGATCTGAACCTGCTCGTAGGCGTCCTTCAGCTGTGCCGTAAAATCGTCAATCAGGGAGTCGTGTGCGATCAGCCGGCGTGTAGTGGTGCATCGCTGGCCAGCGGTTCCCACGGCACCGAACAGGACGGAACGAAGGGCAAGTTCCCGGTCCGCGGACGGCGTGAGGATGACGGCGTTGTTACCACCGAGTTCCAGGATTGTTCGTCCGAGGCGGGCGTGCACCTTTTCCGCGACCGTTCGTCCCATTTCACAGGAGCCGGTGGCGCTGACGAGCGGAATGCGATCGTCCCGTGCGATCCAGTCCCCCATGTTTTCGCCCGTACCGATCGCCATGTTCATGACGCCGGGAAATCCATGTTTCTCGAAGATTTCATTGCAGATTTGCTGAACGGCGATGGAGCAGAGCGGGGTTTTCGGGCTCGGTTTCCAGATCATCGTGTTCCCGCAAACGGCCGAGATCATGGCGTTCCACGCCCAGACGGCGACCGGGAAGTTGAATGCCGTAATAATGGCTGTAATCCCGAGTGGATGCCACTGTTCGTACAGCCTGTGCTGCGGACGTTCGCTGTGGGTCATTTTGCCGTATAGCTGCCGTGATTGGCCGACGGCGAAATCCGCGATGTCGATGGCTTCCTGTACTTCGCCCCGGGCTTCCTCGAGAATCTTTCCGTTTTCCCGGGTGATTAACTCCGCAAGTTCTTCTTTCCGGTCCCGGAGCGCTTCACTGAGATCCCGGATAATCTGGCCGCGTTCGGGGGCGGGGACGCATGACCATTCCTCGAAGGTCTCCCGACAATTTTGAACCATACGATCGTACTGGTCTCGCCCAATTTCTCGCACCGAGCAGAGTTCGGAACGATCCATGGGGGAACGAGATACGATCGGTTTGCCGGTTCCCTCTTCCCATCTTCCGTCGATGAAAACCCCCGGTTCCGACGCATCAAAATGAAAGGACATCGGCTTGATGGATATTCGAAAGAAGCATGAAATGGCTTATAATATTAACAGGAGACTGCTGAAAAACCCCCGCTTCGTCAGTAGAATGCAATTGGGTTCTCAGTAGTGCGCGGATCCGCAGGCGATGCAGAAAAGAGCATCGGCGAGAATCCGCAATCGTCCAGAAATTCCAATTGCATTCGATCTCTTTGAGACGAAACAAGTTGCACGGAAGAGCGTTGTCAATTCATCCTCGCCGATGCTCTTGCGGTATCGGCTGCGGCGAACTCCGCGCTCTTCCGTGCAACTTGTTTCGCTGACGTTGCGTGGGTTTTGCAGCAGTCTCATAGCTGAGATGGGATCCAACAGTTAGAGAACTCGTTCAGCTAGTGCACGTTGTAGTGTAGATTTCAGGGGGCCGGATTTCAATCTAACAGCCACCGGGAATCTTCGTATAATAGATGTGAGATGGACCTGATCCTGGCCCATCGTTCTTTCACAAATTTTGCCGTTAACGGAGATCTGTTATGAGATACGTGACCGAATTGTCCGCGATGTTGCTGTGTTTGGGTCTTCTTTTACCGGGGGTCTTGTTTGCTCAGAAGACACCCGATTCGTCCGGGGACCGTAGAGATCAACGAGGGTATCTCGGGGTTCAGCCCGCCCCGTTGAATGAAGGGATTCGGGACATGCTTGAGACGGACCGTAAAGAGGGGGTGGTGCTGATGCAGATTCTCCCGGACACGCCTGCGGAACGGGCCGGGCTCAAGAAGTTCGATCTGGTCGTCAAAGTAGACGGAACCTCGGTGGGAACGATCAAAGAACTCGCCCGGAAGATTCGGAGCAAATCCCCCGGTGATTCGGTAACTTTACACGTGATCCGTGACGGTAAAAGGAAAAAAGTGGACGTGACGCTTGGGTCCAGTCCCGATCGACCGAAGGTCAAGCGGAAAAGAGACAAAAAGCAAAAAGACGAAAAGGGACCTCCGGAGCACGTGAAAGAATTTATGAAACGACTGGATGAACTAAACGGAGAAAAGAACAAACCGAAAGCAAAAGAGTCCGCCGAGGAGCTCCGGGAGCGGATGAAGGAATTTCTCAAGGAGAATCCCCCTGAGGATCATGGGAAAAAGAATGGAAACGAAGACATCGGTTCCAAAATGTCAAAGTTTCTTAAAAAGTTGAAAAAAGAATACGGTAATTCCCTTCCGGATGACCTTCTACCCGAGAACAAAGAGGAACTCCGGAAACTCTCGAAGCGGTTCCGGAAACTACTGGAGGAAGAAGAGGTCAAAAAGTTGAAGAACCAGATCGAATCTTACCTTCGGAAGCTGGAAGAGAAGAAGGATCAACTGGCGTCGTCGGACACGGCCCGACGACTGGAAGATTTCCTCGATAAATGGAACGATCGTTTCGATCGGTCGCTGGACCGGTTCGAGGAGAAGTTCGGTCGAAAAATGGAGCAATATTTTGACCGCCTGGACCGACAATTAAAAGAATTAAAGAAGCTGAAAGAACGGTTGCGGGAAGGGGGGGCTGAGCGAAAACAGACGAAACAATCGAATCGAACTGAAGACCCTGATCGTCCTTACCTGGGGATCCGCGCGAAACCGGCACCGGATCGCGATGGGATTCTTATCGGGGCCGTTGCGTCCGGTTCACCGGCGAGTCGGGCGGGGTTAAAAAGCGGGGATCTAATTCTGGAGATGAACGGATCCTCCTTCAGTGAACTTTCCGCCGTTAAACGGGAGCTGTACCGGCACCGTCCCGGAGATCGGATCCGGCTTCTCGTGGAACGCGACGGCTGGAAAAAGGAGATGACCATAAAGCTGGGATCGAGAAAAGAGGAAAAATCAGGTTCGTCCGAATCCGGGGCCCGGAGACCCTCCAAGTCCCGTTCCGATCAGCCTGAAAAGCACCATGAGAAATCAGAACCCGAACCGTCATCAACCGAAACGGAGAACCGAAACAACAGCCTGCGAATGGTTCGAAATATGCTTTCATCGGTGATGCGGGATGTGTCCAGCGGGGAGGAAATGCTGAGCCGAATACATTCCATGGTGGACATGCTGAAGTGGCAGCTGAAAGGACGGTCGATCAAAATTACGGGCCGGTTCCGGGTTCGTGATGGGCAGGGACGAACGCTGTTTCGCTGGTCGGGACGTCAGGATCCACTTGCTCTGATTGAACTCGTTGAAGCCGTTCTTCCGGAATAAGCGACACGTCGATGGAAAACGAAGACGAAATTATCGGTCGCTGTCTTGAGGGAGACGAGGAAGCGTTTCGTGAACTCGTCGAGGCGTACCGTGAACGAATTTTCTGGGTCGCTTACGGAAACGTAGGGGATCGGGAGGTGGCGAAGGACATCACGCAGGACGTTCTGGTGAGTGTGTATTCTTCATTACATCAGTTCGACCGGGATCGAAGCTTTTCCACCTGGTTGTTCGCCATCGTTCGGAACCGCTGTATTGACTGGTTGCGCAAACATGGTTCGGACGACCGGGTTTCGCTGGATTACATGGATTACGAACATCCCGTGGACCAGCATCCCGCCGCTGACGTACATAACCGGGAACTTCAAAAGGAAGTACATCGAATCCTGCAGCGGATTCCCGAGAAGTATCGAATGGTCCTCACACTGAGAGAACTTGAGGGGATGAGCTGTAAAAAAATAGCGGAGATGATTGATTGTACGCCTGGTACCACGCGCTGGCGCGTTCACCGGGCGAGAAAATTGTTTCGCCAAGCCTGGGAAGACGAGTTTGCTTCGTCCCGGAATCCGTTAATGTGATCTCAAACCATGAACGAGAACGATTGTAATTTGAACAAATCGGGTTCGACCGGTTGCCGGCGAACGAAAAATCTGCTCCCACTATACGTGGGAAAGGATCTTGAATCTTCCATCCGCCGGGATCAGGTCCGACGACATCTCTGCGTCTGTTCGGACTGCCGGGAACGCCTCGATATGCTGCAGGAGGTCCGGGCCGGGGTTCACTCCCTTCGAGAAGTTTCAATACCCGGAGGGAAGGAGTCATTTGACCGAGAACTTGAGGAACGTTTATCAAAGGAGCCCGATCTTGGCCCCCGGGTCAATACGGAAAGCGCAACGTCGCACTCGAGCGCGATGAAGAAATGGTTAACGACCACTCTTCCGGCTGCCGCGCTGATGCTGATCGGATTGGCGATTGGTTTTGGAACAGCTCTTGTAATGACCGAACACCCGAACGAACCGGGCGTTCAGGAAGATCAGGGGGAACGTAAGGGAGCCGGAGAAGATCGCTTGAGATCATCTGTGAATTTCGGCCGCGCGGGTACGGAGGAAGAAGGTCGGCGAAGTCGATCGATGATTCGTGAAGAACAATTTTCACCGACCGCCGCGCCCCTGACGGAATTTCAAAGGTCGGAGCAAAAGGAGGTGAATCATTTTTACCACACGATTCATCCGCCGGATCGAAATTTCGGTTCCGATTCCGAAAACTCTTCATCCGAAGAGGTCACTGCTGTGGGATTTTAGCGTTTTGAGACGTGCTTTTCTCACGGTTTCATTCCAGCAGGACATGACTCAACGTTACGTCATCTTCATAAGCAGAAATGGGATTTTTTCCGGTTGAATTTCTTGGATCGCACTGAGATCTTCATGAGTGTGCATTCCCTTTCAGAAGGGAACTAATACCTTTTTTTCTGAATTGAAGGTATGTCTTTTCAAGAGGGTTCAGTTACGCTGCCAATGTCTAATCCGTATCGAGCATTCATCCTGTTCATTTTACTTCCTGTAGCGGTGGTGTTATTGTCCGGGCGGGGGGTATCGGGACAGGGTCTCAAAAAGTACGAGGAACGTCTTCGCGACATCGCGGAGCGGGGACGGTCGGCGACGGTCAAAATCATCCGTACGATCTCGGTTCGTGATCAGGAGGATCAGGAGAACGAGCCGGACCGCCGGCGAACCGTGAGTATGACTTTTTCCGGGGTTTTGATCCGTCCCGACGGGCATATTGTGACAGTTTCGAGACCGGTTCAACATTCCAAACGTCTTACGGTTTCGCTGGGGGACAAACGCGTAAAGGCGAAGGTGGTCGGTACGGATCGAGTCAGTAATCTTGCCGTGCTGAAAGTAGAGGGGGATTCTCATTCCTATCTGTCTCCCGCGAAAAACCCTGATTTACGTCCGGGTTCCCTTGTGATTGCCGTGGGGAATGCTTACGGACTGGATCGTTCCATATCGACCGGAGTGGTGTCGGGGTCCAATCGGACGGTTCGGTTAAAAGGAAACCTTGAAACCGGACTCCTGCAGATGACGGCTCCGGTGAACCCCGGTGATCAGGGCGGGCCGGTCATCAGTTCGGACGGCCGGCTCATTGGGGTCGTGATGGGGACGTTTCGTCGAAATCCTCGGCAGATGAAATCAAAGATGAAGGCTCTCAAGAAGCTCTGGAAAGAACGGGTTAAACGGCGCGACAGGGAGGCCCACGAGGAGAACGAGACGGTCCGGGGATTGAAAGGGGCGCTGGGTGCGAGAATTCGACGGAAGTTGTTGTCACCGGAAGGAATTCATTTCGCTGTTCCCTCAGGGACCGTCCGTTGGGTAACCGATCAGCTCATTCAACAAGGGACTGTACAACGGGGTTGGATCGGCGTGTACATCCGTTCGGAGACGGTTTCCGAGAGGGATCTGGATAAAACCGAATCGGCACGCGGTTTCCGGGTGGTTGGGTTGGATGCGGACGGTCCGGCACAGGAGAGCGGAATTCGGAAAGGAGATATTATTCTGGGGATAAACGGCGAACGAATTCAGGAGATCAATCGGCTGCGGCAAACCGTTTTTCGCTCCGCTCCCGGCACCTCCATGAGTTTTCGTCTTCTGCGTGCCGGTAAAAAAATTACGCGGAAGGTGACCATTGCTTCGTACGACGAAAAGAAAGAGGACGAGACGGAATGAGGAGTCTGAAAAACGTTTTGGCGGGCTCGCCGCGTGTTTCTCGTTTCTGGAGAATGAACGTGACGTTGCTTGCCCATTTGTTTGAAGAGGTCATGATGATCTGTTAGGATTTGTCACAGAAATCTTCGCGAAAAGGGAGGTTGCGGTTCTTTCATCCCGAACTGAATGATGACATTCGGGTTCGTTTCAGAAGAGCGTGACTCTTGTTCTCTCTTTCTGTTGACTGTCATTCCTGAGCCGAGAACATGATCGAAGTAGATAACATCACCAAGCGTTACGGCTCGATTACGGCCGTTGATCATGTTTCATTTGACATTGATAACGGTGAGATCGTCGGATTGCTCGGTCCCAACGGAGCTGGAAAGACGACCGTTCTCCGGATTATTACTGGATTTCTGCATCCGGACGAGGGTCGTGTGAATGTTGATGACAGGGACACGATGGAGGACCTGGTTGAAGCTCAGCGGCAGATCGGGTACCTGCCGGAGTTTGCTCCGCTTTACGAGGACATGGATGTGGTGAAATACCTGGATTTTCTCGCCGGGTGCCGGGATATTCCAAAGAATAAACGGGATGACCGGATCAGTGAAATTGCCGGTAAATGTGACATTCGGGATCAGCTTCACCGGCCCATTGAACATCTTTCGAAGGGATACAAGCAACGGATCGGTCTCGCCCAGGCGCTTCTGCACGATCCCGAGTACCTGATACTCGATGAGCCCACCACCGGATTGGATCCGAATCAGATTCTTGACTTTCGAGAGGTGATTGAGGAAGTCGGCGAAGAACACACGGTTCTGCTCTCGACTCATATTCTCCAGGAAGTGACAGCTCTTTGTAATCGGATTATCGTCATTCACGAGGGGGAAATTGCTGCTGATGGGTCCCGGGAGTCGCTGCTCGAGGAGTACGGGGAGAATGCACTTCGGGTGGGCATTCGAGCCGATGATGGGGAGACGGAGCGTGAACAGTTACAGGAAAAATTGAAAGGGGTTACTGGAGTCCAGACGGTTTCCTCCGATTCATCGAAGGAACGCGAATCGGACGTCCATCGATTTTATCTACAGCTCGAGAACGGACAACCTGAAGAGTCCGGGGAGGCCGTCTACGATCTGGCCCGGGACGAGGGCTGGCGCGTGACTGAGATTTCCTCCGAAACCCCCAGTCTTGAAACGGTCTTCGCAAAGCTGACGCAACCGGAGCGAGTTTAATCTAAGATTCGAACGAAAATTAATTTTTTAACGAGTTTGATGCCCTTTGATGAATAATGGCTGAACAACGGACGAGTGCTGGTACCGGTACTGTGACGGCCCGGGGATCATTTCTGAAGCATGTCTGGCTGGTCTGGAAGCGGGAACTGGGAAGCTACTTTTCCTCACCGATTGCGTATATTTTTATTTCGGCCTTTTTGCTCGGGTGCGGATTTGTGTTCGTATCCTATGAAAACTTTTTCGCTCGGGGACAGGCGTCCGTCAGTGCACTGTTTAAATGGATGCCGAGACTGTTCGTCATTCTCGTCCCCGCGGTCACGATGGGGGTTTGGTCCGAGGAGCGTAATAATGGAACCATTGAGGTCATTACCACTCTCCCCCTGCGGATCAGTGAGATTGTGCTTGGAAAGTTTCTCGGAGCGTGGAGTTTTATCTGTGTGGCAACTCTGTTTACCCTGCCGATTCCGTTACTGGTGAGCTTTATGGCGGAGTCGGGCCGGGCGTTTCAGTGGTCCCCGGTATTCGGAAGTTACCTTGGAACGTTTTTGCTCGGGGCAATGCTAACGGCACTCGGCATCTGGATCTCCGCGCTTACACGATATCAGATTATTGCGTTTGTCATCACGCTTCTGGTGAGTTCCGTTCTGACCTTTCTCGGTCTCCCGGAAATTACGGATTTCATCAGTGAGTATATATCGGGTTTTGCCGCGTTTCTGGCATACGTGAGCCCCATTCCACATTTTCACCAGATTTC
>CAZSFH010000058.1:8464-13610 GCA_964606115.1 uncultured Planctomycetia bacterium
GAACCACTCGGTGCTGAGGAGCTGGAAATTTACCTCGTGATCTCATGAATAAACGGAAAACACTTGTTTCGCTGGACAATTTCGTGACGGGCGGTCTGTTGCTGTTGATATTTCTGTTTATGAACCTCACCGTCTCGGATTCCACGATTGCTACGGATTTTTCCGGAAGCGGTTATTACACGCTTCAGGAACCCACGATTAAGTTGTTGAAAGGAACGGATGACCTGTTGAAGATCGATTATTACTATTCGCCGAATCTGACCCCCCGAACGGCAAAGTATATGGATCTTCGTCAGAAAGTGTCCAGTCTGCTTCGGCTCTATGATCAGTACGGGGGGAGCAATGTCCGGGTCAATATCATCGATCCCACCGATGGAGCACGTCAGAGCATCCCCAGCGATGTACGGGATCGGCTCGAGGCCGAGGGAGTGGTACCGGTGGTGGAGGAGGTAGAGCGAGAGGGAGGCACCAGCTCGGAGTTTAATTTTTACTCTTCGATCAAGATTACGTACCGAGCGAACAATCGCGTCATCAACAAGGTGACGGACGTCGAGAATCTGGAGTACATGCTTTCCCAGGAAATTCAATATGCAATGACCCCGGAGCTTGTGAAAATCGGGATGTACGTAGCTCCGCAGATGAGACGTTCACGTCGCCGGGGACGACGGCGCTCTCCACGTGGAGGGGGCGGATTACAGCGGACGGAGGATACCCGTTCGTTCTCTTCGCTTGAACGTAAATTGAAGAAGATTGGAATCGTCGAACGAATCTTTCTCGAGAAAGGAGATCATTTTCCCGATCCACGGAAAGACGATTCGATTGACGTTCTCCTTGTGCTGGCGAATCGGAAGGTTCCAGAGAGTGATCTTTACGCCCTTGACCAATACATTATGAGGGGGGGGAAAGCCATTATCGCAGCCGATCCGGTCGGGAAAAAGCCCTCCACGCGCCGAAGTCCCTTTTCGCGAGGAGGGGGTGAGCGGCAGGGGTTTCTTTACAGCGGACCGTCCTCCGGAAAAACATTGCTGGATCTACTTGAAAAATACGGTGTAAAAGGGAGTGGGTCGGTGACGATTGATCGCTCTGAAGCAAAAGCTCAGATACCGGTTCGTCGGGAAAAAACCATTACCTTTCGCGGACAAACCCGACGGGTTGAGATGAGGGAGTTTGTTTGGAGTGAACTTCCGTTTTTCTACAAGGCAAGTCCTTCCCGGTCCCTGGAACGGCCTGCATTCGTGGATCGTGTCGGGGACCCCCTGGTTCTTTTCCCCATGACGTTTCAGAACTTCACGAAGGATGAGGAGGCCAGCTATATTCCCTGGTTTACGACGAGTAATTCGGCGGTAGAGCTGGATCCGCCCTCCGGGCCGGGAAGGTCTCAACTCGGATCGTTCGTGCAAAATGCGGTGGAATATAATTTCGATCGGGATCAAAATACGGACGATCAACAGAAGCCTGAAAATGAGAGCGGGTCGGGGAAGAAAAAAAGTAGCGGTTCGGAACAGAACCAGGAAAAAGATGGCAAGACAACGGGGCCTCAGAAAAAGCGGCGTGATCTGGTCGTATCTTTGAAAAAGACCTTTTCTTCTGCATTTAAGAAAAACGGGATTCCGAAATCGATGACCTCCTCTGAGTCAGATCAGGACCAAAAAAATGGAGATACCGGGACGGACACTTCCGAAAACGACAGCGGCAAAACCTTGAATAAACAGCAGGGAGATTCCGATTCGGGTCAGGAGGATCCTGAGAAGAAAGAGGCCGACGACAAGCAAACATCGGATTCCGGTAAGAAAAAAGAAAATCGGAAACACGTAACCAGCAGTCCCGAATCGGAGATTGTGTTCGTCGGTGACACGGATATTTTCAAAATTTCTCAGATGGATCGTTATCGGGGGCGATTGTTCAAGGAACGCGTGTCACAGTCTCCCAATGAAACGTTTGCCACCGGTGTTGTCAATTACATCACGCGGAGTGACGACGATGAACTGGACCTCAAATCTGAGCGAATTCTCACGCCGCGACTTGCTTCGTTTGGTCCCATACAGGAGATGGTTTTTTCCGTTCTTCTGATTGTGCTGGCTCCGATGCTCGTAATTCTATTCGGAATTGTTCGCTGGACCCTTGTTCAGAGCGGTCGAAAACAGGTGCAAATTCAACAACAGATGAAAGAACAGTCATGAGAACAAAACTGATTGCTTTTGAAATTGTTCTGCTCGTCATCTCCGTCGGGGTGTTTCTGTGGAGCAGTCAATCGGCCCCGGTCGATCAGGGGACGACGGACACCTCCGATTCGCCGGCGTTTCCCAATCTTCCGGTGGATCGGCTCAAGCAGATTGAACTCCATCATGGAGGAAAAACGCTCGTGTTCGAGAAACAGAATCTTCCCTCCGACAAGGATCAGAAAGGGAAGCAAGATGGACAGCAGAAGAAAGGTCCCCGCAACGTAACCAAGGAGAAGGGGGCGTTTCGACCGGACTTCAAACCTGACTGGGTACTAAAGAGTTATCATAACTACGGGGTTCGGGAGGATCTGGTCAAGGAACGGATAATAGAACCACTCCGGTCCCTGAAACGAGGGGAAGTCCGATCCAGGACGAAAGAAGGCCTGAGTGATTTTCGCCTGGATAAAGAAAATCGTGATCGACTGGTGCTTAAGGGTGAACAAAACAACGTGCTGGTCGACGTGGCCCTCGGGAAACGAACAACTGATTTTGAAGAGCAACAGCAGGGTCGGTTCTCACCTCCTTCGAAAGAGACGGAATACATTTATTATCACAAGGTGGGAGGGTCGGACGGATCTATCGAAGTGCGACTGGGAGAGAGTGAATTTGGGGAGCTTCCTGTGGATCCTCAGGAGTGGGTCTTTAAAAAGATTATGTCGTTTGAGGATCGGGACGTAAACTTTATCACCCTGCAGAAAAACAAAAGCCCGGATACTCAGAAGCTCTACGTGCTCCGACGAAAACCCAAGAAACCCGGGAGTAACGAGGACGACTCCAGCGAAAAAAATGGCGAGAATTCAAACGAACAAAAATCCGGCTCGAAGGATGGATCGGATTCCCTTCAATTTACGGATTGGACCCTTCATGTAGGGGATTACTACGGAAAACGTCCCATGGCGTTGTTAGCAAAAACACGCCAGCCGATTCGTGTGAACGAAAAAGAGCTGGTCATACCGGGCGTGCGAGGGAACCAGACGATTCGGAATCCGGTCAAGAAAGAGAAAGCCAGCCAGTCATCCGCGGATTCTCTATTCCGCACCCTTTCGTCGCTTGAGGCCGAACGCGTGTCTCAACCGCTGACCATCGGAGCGAACCAGAACAAGGTTCCCACCAAAAAGCTGGAGAAATATGGTCTGGCTCGTCCGGAGGTGATTCTATACCTCGGTCGTTGGGATCACCAGAAGGGCGTGGCTGGATTCAACGCCCGATACTATGTTGGTAAGAAAAAGAAAGGAGAGGACGAGACGGCTTATTACATCAGCAGCCTCCAGACGGCCGGTAGCAAGGCTGCGAAGTTTTTTGGAGGTTTGTTCGGGGGACAGAAAACCAGGAAACAAATACCCGTCTATCAACTGTCCAGTTCGGACAGGGACACCCTCACAAAGGTGGAAGACCTGATCAAGAAAGAAGAGGAAAAGAAAAACGGGAAAAAGGGAAAAGGCGGAGAGTCAACGCCGTCCGAAAAAAAGAAGAAGCTTCAAGAACGGCTTAAAAAACGACTCAAACAGCGAAAAAAATCAGGAAGCGGGTCGTCGAGCAAGGATGAAGAGGACACCTCCGAAGATTCATCAGCCGACGATCAGGACGGGTCCAGTGAGTCCGAAGCAAAGCAGGACGAGACGTCACCGTCCTCAGAGCAACCCGATTCCGCCGATACCCCGTCGGCGGAGACGAACAACAGTGAACCGGAAGGGAACGACCAGGCCTCCAGCGACGAGTAAACCGTTTGCAGAGGGGGGCAGCTTACCGGTATTTTTCCGTCAACCCTTCCTCTTTGATTTCATTTCGGTAAAACCGACAGATTCGGTTCAGAAAGCATTCCTCACAGGATGGATTCTGTGCGGTACAGATGTCCCGTCCGAACGTCAGTAAGTTGTGGTGTAAAGCGTAACCTTTTCCGTCCGGCAGGATCTCTTTCAGGTCCTTGAACGTCTGATTTCGGTTGTTGTCGGGATTCACAAGTCCGAGCCGGGTGGACGTGCGGTGAACGTGTGTGTCGACGGGACAAAAGTCTTTTTCCGTCGATTCCATCAGGATAACGGCGGCTGTTTTGGTTCCAATACCTTTGATTTCCGAAAGAAGATCCAGCGCCTCTTCCGGCGAACGATTCTCGAGGAGGGGGTTCATGTCGTAGTCCGATCTTTTCTCGTGTAACCAGGACAGGGCTCTCTGAATCGTCGGGCCCTTGGTGTGTTGCAGGCCGCACGTCCGGATCGATTCTTTGACGTCGTCCGGCGGAGCGGTGCGAACTGCGTCCCAGTCCGGAGAGGGAAGCGCGTCGGCCACCTGTGACATGCGAATTTCTACGGAATCGATGTTCCCGTCCTTGTCCCGTGGAAGTTCCAGTTGATCGGGTTGCTCGTACCCGGGTGGGGGAAACACCTTCATCATGTTTTCATAGGCCCGGAGGGCGTTCATGTCCGTCGTATTCTGGCTGAGGACCGTTACGACGAGGACCTGAAGCGGGTCTCGTTTTCCAGGGTGTCGGGGAGTCCCCAGGTTGGCCTCGAGGAGTTCAATCACTCGCTGGATTCTCGTGTCGTTCCGCTGAACCCAGCGGGAGGCCGAGGCACCGGGATCGGACGGAGGAATACGCCAGTTATACGAATCGGGCTGTTCATCGTCCGGCATGGGACAGTCCAAAAATGAATGAAGGATACGGTTTTGAACGAAACAGATGGTTCGAAAATAACACACGTCGCGGCGGGTTGCAAAAGTGGTGTTCATCGTCGGTAGATCTTGGTAGTTGAATTGTTTCACGTATCACGAGCGTCGATGGTCGAGTCCAATGTCATGCGGCGAGACCCGAGTGACCTCATCCGTGCGGACCACTCGCTGACTTCTCACTAGGAGGCTGCTGAAAAACCCCTTCCGTGTGGGACGATGTGGTAAAGTCACAGGTCTTTCCAGTGCTTTTTATCGGA
>CAZSFH010000059.1:0-980 GCA_964606115.1 uncultured Planctomycetia bacterium
ACCAAAGACTCGAAAAATTTCTCCTGGTGGACCGGCGGGGCAAACCCGAATCCGCCGTCCGTCAAACGGGTGGCACAGCGGCCGGTGCAGGAACATCAGCCGTGGACGGCACAGATTTGTGATGAACATACGTACGACGGTGCGTCGAATCGATGGGCGAACGGGAAGGGGACGATTGCTTCGCTGGATCCGGAGAATGGCTGTTTGACGGCGTATCCGGGGATTCAATCCTCGTTCACGCCCGAGGGCGGAGATGACTCCCCTTATTTCTGGGGATTTGACCGGACGTTACGCGCAAGCCGTGTCAAACCCTATGGTCGTATTGGAAGATACTGGGGGTGTTGTGATTTTATTCTTCGTCACATTCACGATGGAAACGATGGGAATCCCAATTTCAACAACGGAACAAACAATGAGCCAAAAGTAGATCCGGGTGAAGCGACCCTTGCTTCCACGGATGCTCACAAGTTTTTCGGGTTCGACGATTACTATAATAATTTATCGGGGAGTCTGGGGTCGGAAGGATTTTCCTGGAGAGCTTATTACGTGAAGGATCCGGATCGCCCGAACAAATGGGTATTTAAAGTCACGCGTGAATACGCGACCAACGCCGACATGGCCAACGGCAGTGAGCGTTCCCCCAGCATGACGACGGACGGCAGAAGTGACACGGGAGGGGGGGACATTCACGCCACCCCCTGGCACGCGACCACGCCCCTCTGGGGTTGGACACCGTATGATAACGATGGGGACGCCCATCCACAGGGGAGCAATGGCGGGGCTCTGCATTCGGGGGGGGCTTACATTCGTGCCCAGCAGGACGCGATCGCGGTGCTGGAACCGGAGAACAGTTCGGATCCGGCCCGGTCCATCCCGAAACCGGGGAAATGGAACCACGTGGTGCTGGAATGGAACACCAAATCCATCTACGAAGTCCGGTCGGCGTCCAACGCGGAGATGGGGGGCGGCGTGAGTTATCC
>CAZSFH010000059.1:990-10137 GCA_964606115.1 uncultured Planctomycetia bacterium
TTCATTATCCGGTTAACTCGCGGAGCAACCGCGTAGATCAGGATACCGGCGTGCCGATTGAAGACAGCAGTTCGACAGCCATCACCAATGATTCCCTTCAGTCCTGGCTGCCGATGGCCGTGGTGCCGAAGGATCTTTCCAGTTACGAACATATGTGGGGAAGCTGTGGCGGTTACGAGAACTACGGGTGCCGCTCCGTCGAGTTCTGGTGGGCGCCGGGCAGTCCCAATGATCAGAATAACGGGGCAAATCAGGAGTTCACGATTCCGTATATTTCGGTGAACGGGGTTAATAAAACCCGGACCGACCTGCACGTCGGCAACATCAATCCGATGACCGGTCGCTTTCAGCCGGCGGGCAAGCATTACGCCGAGCACGTCGTGTGGGATAACACCTTCAACAACGACGGTTCAACGGGAATCAATGCAGGTCCGGAGAAGAATGACGAGGAGGACGGAATGCCCCACGAAGAACTTGTCACCACGTTTCAGTATTTTCGTCACTGGACCCGCAAGCACTACGGGAACCTCGGACAGCTCGGGAGCAACGTGACCCGGAACACCAAGCATTACGGGACGTTTACGACGGACGGTCCACAGGTCGCGTCCTTCAACTGGGCCCGGTTTTACGACGACGGGTTCATGGAGGGAACCGTGGACGAGTTTCATTTTTCCCGGGTCATTACCGGCACCGAGGATGGGGAAGGAGAGGTTCAGTCCTACGCCGAGGAATTTGGTACGGGCAACGACCGGTACGTGAACCCGGGGAACCGCCTGGTGCAGTTTACCGGCCTGTTCCGGAAGGGGGGAGACGCGTCGTTCTGGGGAACCAACAAAGATCAATTGAACCATTACGCGAAAGCGGATCAGCGTGTACTCGTGGGCGGAAATCAGGACCGGTATCGGGTCTTACAACTCGCGCACACCCAGTATCTCCCGCGGGACGCCTACTGGGGCCGCGACTACAAGCTGGACGGGACCCGCGATCAAAACGGCGAGACCGTCAATGGAACCAACGTCGCCCGGTCGGACCTGTCCGAAACGGAACGTCCCTACTTTTCCCTGCAGTTCAACGACGGGTCCGGGTGGCAAACCATCGATGCAACCTACTCGGATGGCATGACACCCGATCCGGCCCCGACGAGCAACCGATGGCTCGGGGAGCCGGTGTCACCGGAAGAACTTCTTTCGACGAAGCTGATCGTGGGGCAGAGTGATCCCGGTTTGCAATACCGCCTGACGGTGAAGAACGCACGATCCCCGAGCAATATTACACCCTTTCTTGAAGCCCTTACCCTCCTCTATTCGAATGAGTCGAAATCACCCATCCAATCGCTCTGGTACAGCTCGCCGGAGTGATCATATGAAACGAACTTCTTTTTCTTTTCTATGTCTTCTGGGTTTTATCCTGTTTCTTCCACTTCCCGGTAGCCGTGTGATCCCGGAACTTGCGGCACAGCAGTCCAGCTCGGCGGGGAACGAGGATTCGGAGGAGGTGTCCCGGCTTGAAGAACTGCAGAATCAGCCGCCTCCCGAGGAAAATCCCGAGGAGTTGAAGGTGAAGCCCGGGGAAGAAACGATTCCGTATTCGGATATTGCCATGTCCCTCCGTGATCTATTCCTCAGCATCCAGCCGCGGCTCCGAAGACTGAAATTACTCCGTGAATCGCCCAAATCCTTCACGAACAGAATTGAGTCGATCAAGGAGAAGCTCCGGGAGAAGCAATCCCAACTTTCATCCGTTCAGTCCGATATCGAAAACGCTCCTTCCGATGCCGGGAAACGGGACAACCTCCAGCAGTTGAGAAAGGCGTCCTCGTACCTTGGTGAATACTTAAAGAAGCGTCTGAACAACTGGACCCCGACGAAAAAGGAGCGAATGAAAATGCGGGCGTGGCGGGCGAGTCAGCAGCTGGAAAACGGACTCGCATCGCCGGAAGTGCTCCGCAAGAAGTTTCTGGACAACCTGGTCGGTTATATTTACTTTCAGTACGCGCGTGTTGATGCGTTCCCCCCCTCCGCGCATGCCATCCGCAAGTACAAGCAGGAGACGCGAGACCTGTTCTCGCGTTTTTTTCAGACCTTTCTGTCGCTGATGGCGCGGATCCGGGAGGTGAGGCAAAAGTACAGGAAAGAGAAGGAGAAGAACGGGGGCGACAACAAGAAGGAAAAGAAGGGATCAAATGACGGTGAAAGCGGGGATAGCACACAGGAAAAATCCGGACAGGAGAGTGAGAATAAACAATTAAAAAAAGAACTCCGTCGGGTGCGAAAGGAAGTGTATCGGGAATGGTCGGATCAGCTTGAGGAGTTCAGGTCGGGCCGCAAGAAATCCTTTCAGCGTCTGAATCGGATCCTGCTTCTCTTTCGTGATCGCGACAAGCTGACGAGTCTGGAGTCGAACATGCGAATGAATGCGCTCCGCCTCAAGAGACGGTTCGACATTCTGTTTCAGGCCGAGCAGTCCGGGAATATTTTTCAGGATAAGAACAAGCTCCGAAAGGTCATGATTGAAGCCGGGCTGTTTTACGTCAGCAGTATCGAGCGTGTGAAGCAGCGAAAAATGCCGCTCTTTATGCGAGACATCGGGAGGGTCTTCGATCAGGTTCCCGGTAAGGAAACATCCGGGGCCGATGAGGAGGTGTATCGAAAGAAGCTGGAGCAGGCGTCCGGTTCATACAGTGGAAATCTCGGTAAAGATGTCCAGGAGGTTCTTTCGGATTGGGATCACGATGGGGCGCGGGCCATTTCGGAGCGTCTTCAGAAAGATTACGGAAAGCAGGAGAAGCGGCTGGGAAACGTGATCTCCGGGACACGAAAGGTTTCCAAAAACTTGCAGGACTGGATCAAGCGTGCGAAGGAAACCGCGAATAAGGTGTCTGCATTGTACAAAAAGATAGAAAACTCAAACCAGAAAAATCAAAAAAAGGCGATCAAACAAGCACTAAAAAACATCAGAGAAAAAGAACAGGAATTGTACAAATCATTCCGAAGCATCAGTCAGAAATTTAAGAAGCTCAGCCGAAAAAAACAGAGGCTCGCATCCGACTTCTCGAAATGAGGACCGTTTCATCGGTGACACATGAAAAAACATTTTTCAATCCTGGCGGTGATCCTGGGTTTCGGAGGGGGGATTGCGCTTTTATGGTACGGTCTACGGGATCAGGACGACCGGAGCGAACCGGAGCAAAAGCCACGGATCACCATCCGGGAAACGAATCAACCGCCTGCTGATTCGCCGGAAGATACTGCGTCGACACCGGATTCGGAACGAGAATCAGGTCCGGAGACCTCGAAAGCGATGCGGGTGGAAAAAGCTGGAAAGGGAACGTACACGTTTCACATCGAGCATGATCTGTCCGTCTCGGTCCCGCCGGATCGGACCGTTGGTTTACAGTTCTATTTCGGCAGCCAGAAGGTGTCGGACGCTCACTGGCATAACGTTCTTTCCTCCGATCGATCACGGATCTCCTTTCACGAGCGACTTGGTTCGGAGGAGGAGAAGGTGCCACCCGGTTTGTACCGGGCCAGATTAACGATTTCTCCCCCTCTGGATCCGCGTCCCAATCCTCTTGTGCAAACCATCAATCAGCGGAAGGCGGCGAAAGGTGTGGAGGTATCGGACGTGTTTTCCGAGGATCGGACGGTTTTTGAATTTGTCGTGCCGGTCGGGCCGGACCGGAAGCGAGAAGCGTTTCGCACCTCGTACCGGTCGTCCTTTCTGGAGAAAGGAAATGAGTTGATTGAGGCATGGGATCACTGGTACGAGCGGGCCCGGGAGATGTACGACGCGGCTCTGCAAAACATGAAAAATAAAAAGAGGGCTCGCAGCAAGAAGGAACAGATCATGAAAAAACAGTATCGAAAACTGCTGAATCGTCTCCGGGACCTGGAATACGCTTATGAATTCACAAGGGGGTTCTTCAAGCGGTATCGAAATCAGTACATCGTCCTGCCGAACCGTGAGCACAGGATGAAGCTGCGAGATTTTAACCGGTACGTCTACAAGAAGGTAAAACACATGATGCCGACGGTTCTCATACAGACCATCGGGTCGATCCCCCCGGACTATCCCGATAAGTACCCGCGCTCCGGATTTTCGCCCCGGTTGCATCTGAAAAACCATATGGAGCAGTTTCACAAGGAGCGCGTCAAGAACATCCGAGAACTGCTCGAGGAAAAATCGTCGAGCCAACCTCCATTGGCCACGCTCGACCGATACGTAAAATATCAGACTCATCGCCTGTACCGGATTCCGCGCGCCGTTCAGGAGATCGCGGAGGGCCCGGTTCTGTGGGAACTGAGGACGAACCTGCCCGGTTCCGAGCTGGAGCGGAATCATTTTTTCCGTAAGCTTTACCGCTGCACGAGAGAACGGCTTCGGATGCGCGCCGTCACCCTCCGTCATGCCGCCCCGCACCTTGACGATCCGGAACGAACCAGACAGGTTCAGAAGGATATTGAACAGGCCCGGAAATATCTGATCGTATCGATTCAACAGCTTGCGGAGGCGGTTGATTTTCAATTACCCTCCTCCCTCCGTAACAAATACGATCAACTCCAACATCCGGAAAACGTACGATCGTTCGCTCAGCGTCGATTGTCAAACTGATGGAAAATCTTCCACGTCCGTTTTTCGTCCTGATTCTGCTGGTGGTTTTCCTTTCGCCCGCTGTCGGCCAATCGGTCAACGACGGTGATTCCCCTCCTTCTCTGAAGCAGGTGATCCGGCAGGTGCAGAAGAAGAAGAAGGGAAAGCTGTCTCAGGCCGTCGTGGAAATTCAGGTCCACGAGGAGACAGGAGATGCGGGAGGGCGGTTGTTCTGGAAAAAAGGACGCTTCGTTCGAACGAAAAATTATCATATCGGGGGGCGAGGCGATTTCTACGTGTACGAGACCGTGTCGAACGATCGTGCCACGGCCTTTACCTTCGATCTTGTCAATCCCGACGGGAAATCCTTCACGCACGCCCTGGAACTCCCGTATGAGTCGGCTGCCGAGAAGAGTTACGGTCTATATGACTACTTTCTGTTCGACTTCTCCGCCAAAAAACGGAACAATGTGAAATACATCGGGTATCCGATGTCTCTTCATCTATTTCCCCGGCAGTTGAAAGCCTTTGGCGAGAAATACCGTCGTTCGTACGTCACCAGGGAGGGACAACGGTACCTCCGACTGACGCGGCGCGCCGAGCTGCGAAGGACCTTTTACTTTACCGAAAAACTATTTATAAATCCTGATACCTGGAACGTTGAGCGGGTGCTCCTCAAAGAATCACGGTTTAAACGGGTGATGGACGTGACGTCGTACCAGGAGGTGAATGGGGTTTCCCTCCCCCGAACGATCCGGGTGACCTCGCCCGGAAATTCCGCCAAACTTCCGTTCACGATTCACTATAAGGTTCGGTGGAAGGGGCTCAAGGAGGGAACCGTCCGCGAACCGTCGTGGCTGTACGATCCGGCGCTGCCGGTGGTTTCGGACACCGGGACCCGGGAAATTCACCGGCAGATTCAGTCCGACGAAGATTCCGGATTGATCGGAAAACTGATGCTGGCGGCGATCCGGTATCATTATGGACTCCAGACCGCACATTTCCACGAGGACGCGTTCCGGACGTCCGTGGATGATTCCCTGAAAGAACATCCCGAGTCTTTTCTTCTGAAGTCCTTTAAGGATTCCATGGTGACCGGGATGAAGACGGAGGGAGCGTCCTCAACGGGTGAAGGACGGAAACGAGGGGGGAGAAACAGGGCCGGTCGAGAGGACTCGAAGGACCGAAAAATGTATATCACTGCGTTTCCCGAAATTAAGAATAAACCGGCCCGGCCGTTCATGAACTACGCGGCCGCGTACCGGAGCATGATGAGCGATCGATTCAAAAAGGGAGCGAAATATCTCGAGCCCGTCCGGGACCGGTTCCCGTTCAATCTGGCCGCCGACCGGCTCAAGGCGGTCAGCGACATGAAAACCACCCGGGAAACGGGGGCGTTCCGGGCTCTTCTAAACCTCTGGTTCGTCAACAAACCACTTCGGAATCACCTGGGCCTGAGCCGGGAACTCGTTCAAATCTTATTACGGAACGACAACTTTCTGGCTCCCGTCAAAAACCTGCACCGTTCGTTCGAGCCGCCCCTTCTCACACTGGCTCTGGCCCGGTATTACTCGGAAAAAGAGGATTTCGTTCGGGCAAATTCCCTCTACCTGAAGCTTCTTGAGAACACGGAGGGGGGGCTGATTGTGCGAAATCTAGTTCGGTCCTATATCCGGCGCGCCGGAATGGAAGCCAGGCCCGTCATCGATCGAGTTGATTTCCGGATTCCGTACACCTGGCTTCGTGTACGGCTGGCTGTTGATGCGTTTAAAAATGGGCGCGATCAGAAAGGTTTTCGCGTGGTGCGTCAAATTCTTGATCAACTCGGGAAGGGATGGTACCGCAAACGGGGGAAGCGGCGTTCGAATTTCGATTCGGATCAGAACATGTCCGCGTTCCTGGAACTGGCCCGTCAGCTTAACCGTCTTGAGCGGCGGTCGATGCTGCTGAAGCTGACCATCCGGTTCACGCGGAACTTCGGTCTGGGCTGGACCGATCCGAAGTTTATCGAAACCATGTTTGACATTTTCAATGACTCCTCCCGGGGAAAATTTACGCTGGCAACTATTTTCGTTGGCATGGGGCGAAAAGAAAAATTGATCTCGAAATTTTACCCGGTTGATCAATATCCCGAGCGCCTCCTTAACAAACTTGAGAACGATTCGCCGGAGCTCCTGTATTACGTTGCGCTGGCGCGGTCCATCTCAAGCCGTTTTATTCAGTCGAAGGATCTCGTGAGGCGGAGTCTTCCTGTTCTCAAACGTGGGATCAAGCAACATCCCCGGCATATTATGTCCCCTTATCTTCAAAATGCACTCGGCGACGTCCATTTTATCCTGGAAAACCATCAGAAGGCCAGAACGACGTACCGGTCGGTGCTGGAGACGTTGATCCATAGACGGAATCCCGCGTTTTATCGTTCTCTCGTGGGACGGCTTTCGTGGGGCGAGGTTCGGTCTGCGATTCAGAACGGTCCCCCCTCGTTTCGTTCCTCGTTTCCGGTGGTTGTGAAGCTGGCGTATACGTATCGGAAGATGGACGTGTCGCTGGATGACGTTCGGGCGGAACTGCTTCCGTTTGTTCGTTTCTCGGGAAACGTTCCACCCGTTATCATGACCTTCCTGATCCTCGAAAAAAAGTCTATGGCGATTCGGTATCTTATGAATCGATTCCAGTACCTTCGGAACAAAAAGCGGTTGAAGCCGGTGACCCGGACTCTCGTCAAACTATTTACCTCCGAGAACCGGTACGCCGAGGCGGCGCTGGTGTTTGACGTGGCGATACGGACCAAGGAGCTGAAAAACAGCGATCTGAAAAAGAAATACAATCGGGTCAAGCAAAAGATCGATCGGGAGCGGTTAATTCGCGAGCTCGAGCAGCAGGATCTGCCGGAACCCTCCGAGCGCACGCGAAGCATTGTTAACCGTCAGATCAAGAAACTGGAAAAGAACACGGGACAATCCATGAAAAAACAGATGAAACACGTGACCACCATTCTGAACATGCAGGGGAATCCCGTGCCCATTCTGCTGAATCACCGTGGTCATCCTTCCGGGGAAGTTCGTTCTCTTGTCATGAAAATGCTGGAAACGTACCGGATGCGTCAGCTGTATGAACAACTTTTCAGGACCCGGGATCGGAAAGGAATTGGTACTCCGGTAATTCGGTCATCATCCGGTTCTAACGAGTCCCTACGGAAGCAAGAGGGGGGTTAAGCTTTCCACCTTTGATTGGTGATCTTCTTCCAGCGTTTCTCCCTGGAGAATTACTCCTTTTTGTTCCGGATCAGCTGTACGTGTTTTCCCGCGGGGTTCCGAACCTTCTTTTTGCTGGATCCGCCCTCCGGCCAGTGGACGCGAACCGTGACGGCGTCTGTGTTTTGGGGAAGATCGACGAAGAGGGTCGGAGTGGATTGGGACAGGTAACCACTTCCCGAGTACGTCTCGTATACTCCGAGGGAACTTTTGTCGGGGGAAAGTTCAATACGGGCACCCGTCACCGGTCCACGCTGATCTGCGGAGGAAACCGAGATCCGGAACGGGGGGGAGTTCGGGGTCCGGTGGGTTAGAAGAACGGGAGACCGATTGTTTCTGGAGACCACCAGATCCGGGGTTCCGTTTCCATCCACGTCCGCTCGCGCGGCTCCCATCATATCACCCGCAAGGGCGAATCCCGTTTGATGAGGGAGGAGGGCGTTGAAGGACACGTCCGATTTCGATGTGAGCAGGGTTCCCACCCCGCCGTTCATCCGCCCCGTACGGGGACGGGGACTGTAAAAGTTCTGTGCAAAAAAAACATCACGGCCCGGCGACCCATCCCAGGCCGAGGCAACCGCCGAAAAGTCGGGGGCGATCTGGGTTTCCACCGGGAGAGATTGAACTTTGAACGAGCCCTCACCCTGGTTGATGAGAAGGACGCTGTCCAGCCGGGTGACGGTTTTTCGCTGGGCGTTTTCCAGCGATTCACGGCCTAAAATGTCCGAAAGAGATGCGGTCGCGAAATCATCGTATGATGGATAACGCGTGCTGATCGAGGGAAGTACCAGATTCAGTTGATCCCGTCCCTGGACCGGGTAGAGTGTTCCGTCCTCGTACATGCCCTCGATCAGTTCCACAGAGCCGTCGTCGTCGAAATCTTCGTGGTACAGGACATACGGCCGATCACGCGAGGCGTGGTATTTCGTATTGCGTCCGAAGTTTGTCACGACGTAATCCATGTTTCCGTCCCGGTTGACATCCGTTCCCGTGATGCCGTTCCACAGGCCGTTCAGGTTTCCCAGTCCGACCCGTTCGGTTCGCTCCACCAGTTTCCCCTCCCGATTCTCAAAATACCGGATCGGCCCAAACTCCGTGGTGACCATCAGATCCATCCACCCGTCCCCGTTCACGTCCGTCCACAGCGCTCCCGTCGCCATTCCCGCCCGTTTCAGTCCGGATGCCTTCTTCCCGGTCACCTCCACGAGCCGGCCCTCCCGGTTCTCCAGGAGACGGCTGGGGGGCGTGTCCGGGTATCGCCCGGGCACCATCCGTCCGCCGACAAACAGGTCCGTGTCCCCGT
>CAZSFH010000059.1:10147-12182 GCA_964606115.1 uncultured Planctomycetia bacterium
CCCCGAGTAAACCTTTGCTTCCGGCAGGAGGTTCTCCGGTGCCTTCGAAAACGTTCCGTCCCCGTCGTTCAGGTAGATCCGATCCGCCAGGGCGGAGGCGCCGGACTCGTGTTCGGAACTGCCCGAGGCGACGAACAGGTCCCGGTCCCCGTCCCCGTCCACGTCGATCCACAACACCCCCATGTCCTCGTGGTCGCGGTCCTTTTTCCAGGGGCCCTGCTCGTCACGGGCCTGAAGCCGGCCGTCGTTGTTGATCAAAAGACGCCCGGCCTGTCCGGCCGCGCCCCCGACGAACAGGTCCGGATCCCCGTCTCCGTCCGCGTCCCCCCAGGCCAGGCCCGGGCCGAGCCGGGAGTGTTTCCAGGGCAGGAGGGGCTGGTGTTTCATGTCGTCGAAGTGGGATTCCCGGTGTTGGACGTTCAGTTCGTTGGTGTCGAACAGGGTTTCCTCGCCGGTGTTTTCGCGGCGGTGTGCGGGCGTGGAGGGAGTGATGTTTTGATCGCCGGGATCGGGTTCGGTGATGGTGTAGAAACGATCGGGCTGGAGGCCGGTGACGGTCTGGCGGAGGCCGGAGGGCCATCGGACGATCAATTTTTTGATGTTGTCCCGGTCGCCCAGGCCGAAATGAATCAGAGGTTCGTCGGAGGAGAGGTACCCTTCTCCGGGGTTGTGATGTCGTACGTGTCGGTTTTCGGAGGTCACGAGGGTGAGTCTGGCCCCGATGCCGTACGAGTTGCTCGTACGCCCCTTCAGACGGATTAACAGGCGGTTACCGGTGGCGTCGTTGTTTTGATATACGAAGATGGGGTCATCAAGGTTATTGGTGATCAGGTCAAGGTCCCCGTCCCGGTCCAGGTCGGACAGGGCGGCACCGAAACTCATTCCGTGGTGATCAAGTCCCCAATCTTGATTTTTCTGGCGAAATTGGAGATTGCCGTCGTTCCGGAACACGAGGTTGGTATCTTGTTGTTCGGGGGCCTCTTTCATCAAGCGTTTAAAGGCACGGTCCCGTGCTTTTATCACGCGTTTCGAGGAGTGTTTCTGACCAAGCCGGTAATACCTCTCTTCCATTTTTCGCCGTCGATCGTTCCAATCCATATGGACGAAATTACCGGTCATCCCGTTGGTGATGTACACGTCGGGATGACCATCGTTGTTCAGGTCCTGGATTTTCACGGACCAGGTCCAGCTGGTTCGTGCAAGACCGGTCAGAAAGGCCGCTTCGCGGACACGATTCCGCGACGTGTTCAGGTACACGGCGTTTCGCATGTACTGAGGCGGAGAAGCGGTTTGAAAGAACCACTTCACCGGACCGGTCCATAATCCGAGAACCCGTTTCCGCTCGGCGTGCGTACGACGGGCCATATCCGTTGCAATGAAATCGACGAGTCCGTCTCCGTTCAGGTCGCCGGAGGCCGTGCCCATGGACGAGAACGGGACGTGCGGAAGGACGGACGTGGTGACCTCGGTAAACGTTCCATCGCCGTTATTGCGGTACAGTCGGTCCGGTCCCCAGAGGTCGTTGGCCACGTACAGGTCCGGCCATCCATCTCGATTGTAGTCCCACCATTGCGCGTCATTTCCCCGGTCAAATCCTTCGATACCGGCCCGGCCGGTGACGTCGGTGAATTCACCACCGTCGTTGCGGAGGAGATGATCCTGCTGTCCGGATTTTTTAAACATGGGTCTCTGGTCGGGGGGATTGATCAAACGGAAGGTTTCACGTAGGTGATCCGGGAGATGAGGATTTTCCTTCGATCCTTCAATCTGCCGTTCCGGACGAGGTGTTCCGGGTTTTCGACGTTTTCGGAACGTGACAATGTACACGTCCAGGTCCCCGTCCCGGTCGTAATCACTGAAGGCGGACATCACGCTGGACCGGCTGAGATCGAGGTTATATTCCCGGGCTTTTTCGGCAAATGTTCCGTCTCCCCGGTTTATATACAGCTCGTTCGGATCCGTATGATTGCAGACGTAAAGATCCAGCAGACCGTCATTGTTGACGTCCGCGAACTGGACTCCCGAACTCCACCGA
>CAZSFH010000059.1:12192-13556 GCA_964606115.1 uncultured Planctomycetia bacterium
GAATATCAGCTTGCTCCGTTGTATCCTCAAATTCAAGGGGCCCGACCTGTTTGTACAGTCTGCTCTTTCGAGCCTGACCACTCACGAAAACGTCGGGCCGTCCGTCGTTATTATAATCACCAATGGTTACCCCGCCTCCGGGTGTAAATTGGTATCGGTTCCATCGGGGATGATTGAAATCGAGCGGGTTCTGAAGCGAGATCCCGGTTTCAGAGGAGGAAACGCGGGAGAATAGAGATTTGTTTCCGGCTTCGGGATTTGATAGCGGTTGAGACGAAACGAGGTGGGACGCGGCGGATCCGTTCCAGCGGTTCGCGGAGGAAGGAGGAACATTCGAAGGATCCTGGGCGGATGCGATCAATGAAAAACAGGCAACGATCGCAAGGCTGAGAAGTACACCAGGGAAATGTTTAAGCATGAGAACCCGACCGGCCGGGTGAAAATATTCGGGTTTCAGCAGGATTTGAATCAGCCTCGAGAAAAAAACGGATAAGAAGAATCAAAGATTTATTTTCCCGAAACAGGTCCTGTATTTCAAGAAACGAAGACGGTTATCCTTTTCAGATCCGGTCCTGTTATACGGGTTCGTCAAGAGTTCAGCGATCAGTGATGAGATCCGTTCCCACAGGGCCGGGGCGCTGTTCGGGTAGGGGTGGAAAGAAGGGGGGGAGGGAGGTTAGTCGGTCACCCTTTCCGCGTCCTCGTGGTGGACGTCCTGCCAGGGTCGTTTTTCGTCCGTTTCGTAGGCGTCGATGTCGTCGCTCTGCTTCAGTGTGAGCTGGATGTCGTCCAGGCCTTCCAGCAGGCATTTCCGCCGGAAGGGATCCACCTCAAATGATAACTGGAGGCCATCACTTCCTTTCAGGGTTTTCTGTTCGAGGTTGACGGTCAACCGGTACGCTTCCTCGGCGGCCTCTTCTCGTTTGAAAAGGTCGTCCATTGTTTGGTCGTCAAACTCAATCAGCAGAAGACCGTTTTTAAAGGCATTGTTTTTGAAAATATCGGCGAAGGACGGGGCGATGATGGTCTTGAAGCCGAAATCCGTCAGCGCCCAGACCGCGTGTTCGCGGCTTGAACCACATCCGAAGTTCTGGCGGGTAATCAGTACTTCCGCGTCGTTGTACGGATCCCTGTTCAGCACAAAATCCGAATTTCGTTCACCCTGTTGGTCCGTGGCCCAGTCGTAAAACACGAACTGTCCGTAACCGCTGCGCTCAACGCGTTTAAGAAATTGCTTTGGGATTATCTGGTCGGTGTCGACGTCCGGGCGATCCATCGGGGCGACGATACCGGTGAAGGTTTCAAAGGGATCAAACATGGTTTTTTTTCAGGAAATCAGGATCCATTGAGTACTTCTCGAACGT
>CAZSFH010000060.1:0-13380 GCA_964606115.1 uncultured Planctomycetia bacterium
GAACCCAATTGCATTCTACTGACGAAGCGGGGGTTTTTCAGCAGTCTCCTAGATACCTCCCCCTTTTCAGAGGTTTTTTTTCAGCAGTCTCCTGGACTTCATTAAGATGACGTACGCTCAGCGGTGTTATATCTTCTCAAAACCCGCTGAAATTGGGGGTCTCTTCGTCAATCTTCCGTGCAGATCGCCCGCTGAAGAATCACGGAGTGCACGCCACCTTTTCAGATGAGGTCTTTTTATTATTTCACTTTCGGCATCTTGTAATTGATTCATTGAGAGCTTACAATTTTTTGTGGGATTTCGTCTGAGAAGGGAGTTGCACTCCGAGAACCAATCGAATTCACCACAAGTAAGGCTAGGAGGCTGTTGAAAAAACCTCCGCAACGTCAGCGAACGAGTTACGCCGAATAGCTTTGTCAAATCCTTCTCAGCGATGCACTGACGGCATCGCCTGCGGCGGACTCCGCGCTGTTCGACGTAACTCGTTTCACTGATGTTGCGGGGTTTTTCAGCAGTTCCCTGGCGTGACCACGCGAGAGATACGCAATCTCAGCCTCTTTTATATTTCAGTGAACGTCAGGGAACTTTGAGAAGGATATGCCGTTAAGGGCGTTATTGACGAAAATGACGCTGAGAGCTGGCAAAATTAAGATGCCGGTCTTCGGTTTTTCGTAATGGGTTCTTCTGCGATTTCCCTTCTCCTCAAGAACCAGGTATCGTTTTTTCGTCGAAAATCCGTCCAGAAGACCCGATTACGAAGAATGAGTTTTACGAATTTCTCGAACCGTGATATTTCGAGATTCACTGAGCGTATGCAATCTGAGCGAAAAAAGACGAAACGTTCGAAACGACTGTCGTTTTCCTCGTTTTCGGGTTCCTCTCGAACACATTCCTGAGGCAGTATTATGGTACGTATGGAATTAGCAAGGGTGATTATTAATGAGCAATCCCAGTCTCAGGTAATCTTTTTAAAAGAGGTGAACGGAACCCGCATGTTTCCGATCGTTATTGGAATCTTTGAAGCTGCGGCCATCGACCAGAAGCTGCGAAACATTGAAAACCCCCGCCCGCTCACACATGATTTGATCAGAAATATTCTGGACGGGCTCAACGTCGATCTTGAACGGATCGTCGTGACCGATTTGAAAAATAACACGTTTCTTGCAAAACTTGTTATCACTCAAAATAAAGCGGAAGTCGAAATCGATGCCCGTCCGTCGGATTCGATCGCCCTTGCGATCACGATGAACTCCCCCATCTACGTGAACGAACGCGTACTCGATAAAGTCAAAAGCGTCTGAAGCGACGTTTTCCATTTGCGCGGACGCTAATTCGTTAGGGAGGGTTGGCCGAGTGGTCGAAGGCGGCGGTTTTGAAAACCGCTGAACCCTTTGCGGTTCCGCAGGTTCGAATCCTGCACCCTCCGTTTTGAGGACCTTTATTTTTCTAGTACAGAATCCATGGCAGCACCGAAAAAAAGTCACTCACAGCAGCGTCAGCGGAAGCGCCGGACTCATGATCACGCTGGTGTCCTGTACCGTGAACTGCAGGACTGGGAACGTTCTGACAAAGATCGGGAGGAATTTTTTAAAGGACATAATCTTCCCGGTATGAGCCGGTGTCCCCGCTGCAATCACGTACGAAAACCTCATCGGGTCTGTGGAAACTGCGGCCATTACGGGGACGAGGAGCTGATTGACGTCGAGTAATTTCCCGATGAACATAGATAAGGTGATTTTCGGCGGTATATCTTCGAAAGAGATCAAGCTTTCTCTTTTTACAGAGCGTGATCGCGTACCGGTTGAACCCGCAACGTTCGTAGAGTTAATTACACGCAACTCATGAAAATCGCTATCGACGCAATGGGGGGAGATTCCGCTCCGGCATCCATCGTCGGCGGAGCCATGAAGGCTCTGCGAAACACCACGGACCTATCCTTGATTCTGGTTGGAGATGTTTCTCAGATTGAATCCGAACTGCAGGGGAAGGAGATCGACAGCAATCGTCTGCACATCCAGGAAGCTCCCGACGTTATTGGAATGGGGGAACCGGCAGTCGAGGCTATACGAAATAAAGAAGGAGCATCGATTAATATCTGCGTGAAGCTGGTGAAAGAAGGAGAAGCGGACGCACTAATCAGCGCGGGTAACACGGGAGCCACGGTCTCGGCCTCCACCCTTAATCTCGGTTTGCTCGAGCAAATTCATCGTCCCGGTATTGCCTCTCCGATTCCTCACGAAACTGGGGTCTGCTCCCTGATTGACGTGGGAGCAAACATTTACTGCAAACCCCATCAACTTCTTCAGTATGCGGTTATGGCATCTGTTTTCCAGAGAAATTTGTATGACATTGCCGATCCGGCCGTGGGTCTGTTGAACATTGGTGAGGAAGAAGAGAAAGGAAACGATCTGGTTCGGGAAACCCATCCACTCCTGAAAAAATCTCACCTGAATTTCATGGGGAACGTGGAAGGACAGGCGGCGTTTTCCGGCGATCTCGACGTCCTTGTAACGGAAGGTTATATCGGCAATGTGATCCTGAAATTCCTCGAGGGTGAAGCACTCACTCTCGTAAATTTTTTCAAACAGGAAATGAAACGACAATCGGAGGACAGTCAACCAACAAAACGTGACCGTCGAATTCTTTCCCGGGTCCAGTCCAAAGCCGACTATTCGGAGCACGGTGGAGCCCCGCTTCTCGGCGTCAACGGCGTCTGCATTATCTGTCATGGCCGTTCTGGAGAGAAAGCCATTCGCAACGCCATCGAACAGGCGGCGCGGTTCCATGAACACCAGATTAACGAACACATCCTTGAGGGAATCCGGGAGACAGAGGACTTACTCGAGTCGGTTCGTGATCCCGCCTGATGTTTGTTTGAGGAGACCCTGATCCATGACGAAGACATCTTCCACCGCATCATTATTAGGAACCGGTTCATCTGTACCGGACAACCGGCTGACCAACGAGGATCTCGAAGGGATGGTCGACACCTCGAACGAATGGATTACCTCTCGAACCGGCATCAAAGAACGACGGATTATTTCCGATGGAACCACAACGTCCGACCTCGCCCTGACGGCTTCTGAGGAAGCCATTCAACAGGCGGGAATCGATCGTCAGGAAATTGATGCAATTGTATTTGGTACGATCACTCCTGACAATACATTTCCTTCTGCCGGATGTCACCTGCAGCGAAAACTGGACCTTCCCCCCATTCCGTCGTTCGATGTTTCCGCCGCCTGCTCCGGTTTTATCTACGCTATCACGACCGGTTGGTCGTTCGTTACCTCCGGTTTCGTAGATCACGTCCTCGTCATCGGGGCCGAGGTTCTGAGCAATATTACCGATTACGATGATCGATCCATGTGCGTTCTTTTCGGAGACGGAGCTGGTGCGGCAGTGCTCGGACCGGAAAATGGACACCGGGAAATTCTCTATACCAACATGTACGCGAAAGGGGACGATAAAGACCTGATGGTGGTCCCGGCCGGCGGTTCCCGAATGCCGCTGACCGTGGAAAACGTACGCGAGGGAAAACATTTTATGCAGATGGAAGGTCGAAAAGTATTTAAATTCGCGGTTAACACCCTCTGCGATATGATTCATGAAGCTACTGACGCTGAAAACATCGGGATCGATGACATTGGTCTCGTCGTGCCTCACCAGATGAATCAGCGCATCATGGACAACGTCTGTGATCGAATCGGACTCCCCCCGGAACGGATGTTTTCAAATATTGATCGTTACGGAAATACGTCCGGCGCCAGCATTCCGCTTGCCCTTGATGAAGCGGTTCGAAATGGCCGGCTGGAAGAAGGGGATTACCTGATTCTGACATCCGTCGGTGCCGGACTCACCTGGGGCACCACATTGATCCGGTGGTAGTATCCGGTTGTGACGCTCTCCCAATTCACAAGGCTCATTCATGAGAGGGTTGAGCCCATTCGTCAGCCGCCCAAATTTTTTCTCCATCACCTTCGTGAACCTACGTTATGAATCAGCTATTGAACAAACGAACGGTCGTCCAGTTTCCCGGTCAGGGGGCCCAGAAAGTGGGTATGGGACGAAATTTCTACGAAGAGGAACCTCTTGCTCGGCAGACGTTCGAACGGGCCGATGAAGCTCTCGGATATGAAATAAGTCATATCTGCTTTGAGGGGCCTGAAGAAAAATTGAGGGAAACCCGTCACAGCCAGCCCGCGATTTTTATCACAAGCCTGGCCCTGTACAGGGTCCTGCAGGAAAAACGAAATCAACCGATTGAACCGGTGGCCTCCGCGGGATTATCTCTCGGTGAGTACACAGCACTCGTGGCGGCGGGGGCGATCCGGTTTGAAGAAGCTCTGCAACTTGTACACACCCGAGCCACCGCGATGCAGGAAGCCTGTGAGGAGAACCCGGGAAGCATGCTCTCCATCCTTGGCCTTCCCCTTGATCAGGTGGAATCCATCTGCAACGACGTCGCCGAAGACGATGTGCTCGGTGTGGCGAATGTTAACGCCGCAAAACAGATCGTCATCAGCGGTGACATTGAAGCGCTTAACCGCGCCCGGGAACGGGCAGAGGAAAAAGGGGCGAAACGTGTGATCTCCCTCGAGGTTGCTGGAGCGTTCCACTCCGATCTTATGAAACCCGCTGCGGAAACCCTGAAGGAGGCGGTCGAAAAGGTAGATCTCCGTTTGCCCGAACTGCCGGTGGTATCCAATGTCACGGGACTCGTCGCGGAAAAACCGGACGAAATCCGCCGTCTTCTCGTCGAACAACTGACTTCACCGGTCCTCTGGGAGCCGTCCCTGAAAACGATGAAAAATGAGCTCAACGCAAACACGTACCTCGAAGTTGGACCGGGTCGTGTCCTCTCAGGCCTCGCCCGCCGTGCTCATCCGGAGGCGGAGACCTTCAACCTGCAAACCCCGGACGATCTGGATGAATTACTGGATTAGTATGTTTCGCAGGTTCTTTCCATACCCAGATCCATCGCGGATGCTCACCCCAGGGGGATAGTGTCATCTCATCACACCTGAATGTGGAACTGAAAGCACGCTGTAAAGATCCAGATCGGATTCGTCGTTTTCTCCGGAAGCGAGACGCGGATCGGAAGGGAACAGACCATCAGACGGATACGTACTTCAACATTCAGGATGGTCGCCTGAAACTTCGTGAAGGGAAGATCGAAAACAACCTGATTTATTACGAACGGCCCGATCAAGCGGAGCCCAAACCGGCCGACATCGTACTGCACAGCACGGAGCCGGAGACCGATTTAAAAACCCTCCTCGAAAAAGCGCTGGGCGTTGATGTGGTGGTTCGAAAAATCCGGGAAATCTATTTTATTGATCACGTCAAATTTCATATCGACCGCGTTGACGGACTCGGCTCGTTCGTTGAAGTGGAAGCGATTGATCGGGACGGTTCCATCGGACAGGAAAAATTGCGGGAACAATGTGAGGCATACCTGAACGAACTGAACCTGAGCAACGATCAGCTTGTCTCCCGCTCTTACAGTGATCTGCTCCGGGACAAACTACAATAACGTCCGGGCTTTACTTCCTCTCCTCAAGGTGCTCGTGTAGTATATCCATTGCGGTCTGTGGATCCGCTTTGCCCTGCGTTTTGGACATGACCTGACCCATCAGTGCCTGAATCGCGTTCTCATTCCCCTCCAGGTAGTCCTGAACCGGCTGCTCATTTTCCTCAATAACCTCGGCGGCAATCTCCTCAATTCGATCCCGGTCCCCCACCTTTCCGAGATCTTCTTCGTTCATAATCGTTTCCGGTCCCGCTCCGGATTCCAACATCAATTCGAAGATCTTCGAACTGGCATTCGAGGTGACTCGATCCTCATCAAACAACCTCACGAGTTCCGCAAGACGATCCGGTTCAATCGGAAAATCGTCGATCGTTTTTCCCGTCTCGTTCAGGTACTCCAGCACCTGGGACATGATCCAGTTGGCCACCGGTTTGGGAGCGTCATACGTCTCCAGAGCAGAAACGAAGTAATCCGCTATTGCTCGATCCGACGTCAGAACGCGTGCATCATCCTCGGACAACCCCATTTCGTTCATGAACCGCTTTTGGCGGTCTCGCGGCAGCTCGGGCAAATTTTCTTCGATCTCCTCTACGAGATCGTCCGATGGAGCCAGGGGGGGAAGATCCGGTTCCGGGAAATACCGATAATCGGATTCCTCTTCCTTCATCCGCATCGGTACCGTCTGATCTCGGTCCGCATCGTATAGTACCGTTCCCTGCTGAACGGACTCCCCCTGTTCGAGGAGCTGAATCTGGCGGGATCGCTCGTAATCGAGCGCGGCACGAGCGTTTTTAAACGAGTTCAGATTCTTCACTTCCACCTTGGTTCCCTGCTCCTCTCCCACACGACGAACGGAAATGTTTGAATCGCATCGGAGGCTTCCCTTCTCCATATCACAGTCGGATACCCGGAGATACTCCAGAAGTCTTTTCAGTGACTGAAGAAACCGATAGGCTTCATCGGGTTTGTTGATCTCGGGTTCCGTGACAATTTCCAGCAGGGGCACGCCCGCCCTGTTCAAATCCACACGGCTGTGCGGTTCCTCCCCCTTATCGAAATCCGGATGAATCAATTTTCCGGCGTCTTCTTCCATATGGACACGCCGAATCGAAACCGTTTTCACGGAACCGTCATCGAGTTCAAACGTCAATCCACCATCGGTCGAAAAGGGACGATCATACTGCGATATTTGATAGTTCTTGGGAAGATCGGGATAGTAGTAGTTTTTTCGATCCATTTTTGTGTCCCGGTGCACCGTGCAGTCAAGAGCCAGCGCTGTTCGGATCGCCATCCGGTAAGCCTCTTTGTTGATGACAGGAAGCGTTCCCGGCAACCCCAGGCAGATCGGACAGACGAGTGTGTTCGGTTCGGCTCCGTAACGGTTCGGACACCCGCAAAACATTTTGGTCTTCGTCTGGAGCTGAACGTGTATTTCAAGACCAATTGTGGTCAGCCATTCTTTACTCATAACGTTACTCGATATCTGGAGTTTTCTCGTGATAGGACGTTTCTCGCTGAAAAACAGTAGCTGTCTCCAGCAACGTTTGTTCGTCAAATGGGGCCCCCAGCAACTGCAAACCAATCGGAAGATTTTGTTCCGTAAACCCACAGGGAATCGAAACACCCGGAAGACCAGCGAGATTACAGGTTACCGTGAGAAGATCACAAAAATACAGCTGAAGCGGGTCCTGAACCTTCTCGCCGATCTCAAACGCAGGCACGGGTGAGGTGGGTCCAGCGATGACGTCGACATCCTCGAAAGCGGCTTCAAAATCTTGCTTGATCAGACGCCGGACTTTCAGAGCTCGCTTGTAGTAGGCATCGTAATATCCGGCGCTCAACGAGAACGTTCCCAGCAGTATGCGCCGTTTGACTTCCTCCCCAAAGCCCGCTTCCCGGGATGCCGAGAACGTCTCTATCAAATCATCCGGAGATCCCTGACGGAGTCCATAATGCATTCCATCATATCGGGCTAGATTCGAACTGGCCTCCGACGTGGCAATCAGGTAATACGTCGGGATACCGTAATCCGTATGTGGAAGTGACACGTTCACCACCTCCGCTCCCCCCGCCTCCAGTTCTTTGATCGCAGCTCGGGTGGTATCACGAATCTCTTGATCGACCCCTTCCTCAAAAAACTCATCCGGTACCCCGATTCTCAACTCGTCCACTGCGATCTTCGAATCCGTGGAACCAGAGGAAATGGATCGATCTACCGAAACACTCGTCGCATCTCGTTCATCTGCTCCGGCTAAGGTCGACAACAACAGTTCAGAACTCTTCGCATCCCGGGTCAACGGACCGATCTGATCCAGGGAAGAAGCAAACGCAATCAAACCATAACGAGAAACTCGCCCGTACGTTGGTTTCATCCCGGTCACACCGGAAAGGGATGCCGGTTGACGGATGGACCCACCCGTATCCGATCCGAGTGCCGCCGGTACCATACTCGCCGCCACCGCCGCCGCGGATCCGGAACTGCTTCCCCCCGGTACCCGATCCGTGTCCCATGGATTACACGTAGGATGGAATGCAGAGTTCTCTCCGGACGACCCCATGGCAAACTCATCCATGTTGGTCTTGCCGATCACAATGGCCCCCGCCGTACGCAATCGCCGAACAACGGTGGCGGTGTAGGGGGGAGAAAAATCAGCAAGCATCCTGGAGCCAGCAGTCGTTCGACGACCTTTCACACAGATATTGTCTTTCACCGCAACCGGAATTCCGGCAAGTGGTCCCACCTTCTCTCCCGACTCCATTCGATCGTCAATGCGGTCCGCTCGCTCAAGTGCCTCCTCGTCATGGACCGTCAGGAAGGCATTCACCTCCGGATCCCGGTCTTCAATCCGATCGAGCGCTTCACGAACCACCTGACGGGCACTTATCGATCCCTCCCGTATCTCCTGCCGGAGATCCGGGAGCTTCATATAAATCTGATCTGAAATCGAGCTCATGACCCTTCTACTCCGAATCAATCACTCGTGGAACTTTAAAAAAGGACCCCACCCTCGCAGGAGCATTCCGCAACACATCCTCTTCGGACAAGCACTCCCGTGGTTCATCCGGTCGTTCCACATTCTCCAGGTCAAGCGGATGAGTGAGTGGATCGACATCGTCAAGATCAAGATCGCCGATCGCTTCCACGTGCTCAAGGATACGGGTCAGTTGATTCTGAAGCGTGTTTTTCTCCTGATCGGACAGCTGAAGCCGGGCCAGTTTTTCAATTTCTTCAATCAGCTTCTTGTCTATTTCCATTCTCAATCAAGATCATCCAACGGATTTATCGCTGGATAAAAAAAGGCTCAAAAAAAACAAAAGCGAAGAAACGATGTATCATATGAGCAGGAATACTGTATATCAATCAAACCCCAATCCCATTGATAATGGTTGAGGAGTTCGGTAGGATACTTTCCCCATGAAAACTCTTCAAAATGAAACAATGCCAATTTTATCCTGGTGGACCGTTTTAGCGATCCTGCCGATGTTGATGCTTCTTCCCGCCTGTTCCCTTTTCTACGCCGAACCGGAGAAGTTTACCACCCGGCAGGATTACAGTAAAACGTTCAAAACCGTTCGCGACGCGATCGGCCACCGGTATGCAATCGAAACAGCAGATCCCGAAAAGGGTCTCATTCGCACTGAATGGAAGGTGGTGCCGAGCGCATTAAAAACAAAGCGACTTCGACTTATCAGCCATATTAAACGGTCCGAGCCCGAAAAGGGCCTTATCCAGGTTACACTCCGTTCGGAAGTGCAGAAGGTCGAAAGCTCCCTCAAGTCGTACGATCACGAAGATGCGTACTGGGACAATGAACCACGAAATGTTGAACTCGAACGTGATATTTTGTCCTGGATCAAAATGCAGATGCGCGTTGATGAACGCGAAGAGACCATTCTCGAGCAGGCCGAACGCGGTGAAAAACGGGATCAACGTCTTGAGGAGTTGAATGAAAACCAGAACCCTCCGCCCGGGGAATGAATCGAACAGGAATCGTCTTGATGTTTTTCAAGCTTTTTAAAATCAATCATTTCCTGACCCTTTCGCTATTAACTTGCCTCTGGCTCCTTCCAGCCTCCTGTGATTCGAGTGGTTCGGCCGACCCCTCACAGGTAACCGTTTCCGTAGATGGAAAACAGATTACCGTCGAACCCCTGCTGACCCGGAAAGAACGATGGAAGGGAGCCGTCCAGCTCGGACAGCTCGGTTCGAATCAGGGGATCCTCTTTGTCTACCCCCGGCCGATTCCAAATCTATACTGGGCAAACCGTGCGCTCCCCGAACAACCACTCGACATGGCTTTTATTGACCCGGAGCGTCGAATTTCCCAAATCCAAACCGTTCCGGCCGGTAAAAAAAAGATCATTCGCTCCGACCAGGAAGCCCAGTTCATTCTTGTTACGAACAACGGCTGGTTTCAGAACGAGAAGATTACAACCGGCACCCGCCTTTCCGTTCCCTCAAGGCTGGTTCGAGAGGCCGAGCCGTTATACGATGCCAGCAACATCCGAACTGTAACCATAAACGGCGTCCGGGCCCGTGTGGAAATTGCGAACACAACGGATGAACGGGAACGGGGTCTGATGAACCGGAAAGGATTACAGGAGAACCACGGGATGATTTTTATCTATCCCTCTCCTCAGGTCGTAAACTATTACATGAAGAACACGCTGGTCCCCCTTGACGTCGCCTTTATCCACAGAGACGGAACGATTCATAAGATCCAATCCATGACACCGCTTCTGGAAAAGACGGTCTCCTCTAAACAAAAAGTCCAGTACGTGCTGGAAATGAGACAGGGATGGTTCCAATCAAACGACATCTCACCGGGAGATCAGGTCGATCTCTCCAATCTCCCCACCGCTGAAAACAACTGACCTGTTTCAGATTCCCCATCCCTCAGCGCGGACAAAGTGACAGAGACCCTTCAAAACGGATGTCAACTTGTCGACCCAATCAAAGATGTATGACAGCCAATTGACAAATATCACGTAACCCGATTAATATCATGGAGTTACACGATATAAAAACAGCCCGACTGGCTGGCATATATTTTGCTCAACGTAACTCGATATTACAGAGTATCTCTATGCATACGGGTCCTAATCGAACGAATTTCGTTATTTACGAGACAAGAACATGGCAAAACAATTTAAGTTTGATATTGACGCGCGAGAACAGTTGAAGAATGGAGTTGAAAAGACCGGGAAGGTCCTTCGTTCCACGCTTGGTCCCCACGGACGAACCGTCGTGATGGATCGGGGCTGGGGAGCTCCGAACGTAACCGACGACGGAGAATCCATTGCCGATGACTTTGATCTGATTGATCAGTTTGAAAACATCGGGGCACAGATGATCCGGGAAGCCGCTAAGAAAACGAACGACGAAGCGGGAGACGGATCAACGACGGCCGCCCTGCTTTCGAAGTCGGTGTTTGTCCGTGGTCTTGAGCATCTCGCCGCTGGAGTCGAGCCGATGGAACTACGCCGCGGTCTCGATCGAGCCGCGGAGCTCATCTGTGAGGAAATAGATCAGATGAGCCGGCCTCTGGAAAAAGGCGAAATCGAGCGACTCGCTACGCTTGCATCCCGTCAGGACGAAGAGATCGGAAAACTTATCGCCCAGGCCTACGAAGAGGTCGGTGAGAAAGGAGCCATCTCGGTTGAGGAAGGAAAAGAGCTTGAAAGTCATCTCGAAGTGGTTCGGGGCATGCAGTTTGATCGAGGGTTTCTGAGCTCGGACTTTATTACGGACGAAGAAACCGGGGAGTGCATTCTCGACGAACCACTTCTCCTGATTTATCACGATGAGATATCGGATGCCCAGGACCTTGTGCCACTGATGGAAAAGGTATCCGCGGAAAATCGGCCACTGTTTGTGATCGCCGAGAAAGTAGAGGGGGAAGCTCTGGCAACCATGACCGTGAACAATGAACGCGGTGTGCTGGAGTGTGCCGCTATTAAAGCGCCCGGTTACGGTGATCGTCGTGAGCAGATGCTCCGTGACATCGCGATTCTTACGGATGCCGAACCGGTCTCCGAAGAGCTGGGCATGGACCTGAAATCCGTTACTCCCGATCAGCTTGGACAGGCCGATCGAGTGAAAGTCGACTCGGATACCACGACGATTTCAGGGGGTGCCGGCTCGCAGGCGGACATTGACGAGCGTATTGAGCGAATCGAAGAAGAAATTGAAGCATCGACCTCCAGTTACGATCGCGAGAAACTGGAAGAACGGCGGGCCCGGCTCGCTTCCGGTCTTGCCGAAATCCGCGTGGGGGCCGCCACGGAACCGGACCTGAAGGAGAAAAAATCCAGGGCAAAAGATGCCAAGAACGCCGTTGAAGCGGCACTCGAAGAAGGAGTGGTACCGGGTGGTGGTGTCGCCCTTCTCCGGGCATCGGAAACACTCTCGAAACAAAAAGGATTCCAGGGGGATCAGGTCCATGCGGTCGACGTCCTGAAAGACGCCCTTTCCGAACCGCTGAAGCGGATCGCGGAAAACGCTGGATTTGATCCGGACCTCGCCCTTCGCCGCGTTCAAAAACAGGGTGGAAATGTCGGACTTGACGTGACCCGGGGCGAGTACGGGGACATGGAAGAATTTTCAATCTTCGATCCGGCCAAAGTCGTGCGCGCGGCCGTGACAAACGCGTGCAGCGTGGCCGGTTTACTGTTTACCACGGAATGCCTGATCAGTGAGCTTCCCGATCAAGAGGATGAGGAATCGGATGAGGAATCGTCCGAGAAGGAGCTCACGGAGAAGGCTGGCTACATGTAATTTTATCTGCTTTTCGAATTTGCGAAATTTACACAAAGGAGGAAAACCATGAACATTCAACCTCTTGATGATCGTGTTGTTCTTGAAATCCAGGAAGCGGAAGACACCACGGAAGGTGGAATCGTCCTTCCGGACACCGCCAAAGAAAAGCCGCAGCGAGGCGAAGTCGTGGCGGTTGGTCCGGGAAAACTACTTGACAACGGAGAACGAAAAGAGCCGTCCGTCGAGGAAGGCGAAACGGTTATTTTCGGTAATTATGCCGGTACCGACGTTGAAGTGGACGGCAAGGAATATAAAATCGTGAAAGAGGGTGAAATTCAGGCCCGGCTCGAATTATAAACCTGACCTCTTCGAACCCTTCGACCTCCCCGGGCCGAACCGTTCGGACGAATCAGGCTGGACGATGGCTCACGGAGTCGTAACCATTATCTGATACTCGATTCAATATAGACGAAAATAACCATGGCAAAACAGGTCCTATTTGAGCGAGACGGTGAAGCGAAAATTCAAAAAGGGATGGAAACGCTCGGCGACTGTGTTCGGCTTACGCTGGGCCCCACCGGCAGGAACATCATCTATAAAAAGGAATTTGACGACGCGCCTTCATCCAGTGGAGATTCCTCCGCAATCTCCGACGAAATCGAACTGGAAGACCCATTTGAGAATATGGGAGCCCGACTGTTGAATGAGGTCGCGAGCAATATCGATGATGAGGTTGGAGACGGGGTAGCTACTGGAATCGTCCTGACCGAAGCGATCTATCGGGAAGGTCTCAAACACGTTGTAGCCGGTGCAAACCCCATGAAGTTGCGCCAGGGAGTACAGAAAAGTGTCTCCACGGCGGTGGACGCTATTCAGGAACAGTCCCAGGCCATCGACGCCGATTCGGAACAGCTGGAACAGGTTGCGACGGTCGCGGCCGACGGCAACGAGTCGATCGGCGAGATCGTCGCCACAGCGGTTCGCGAAGTGGGGGCTGAAGGAATTGTATCCGTTGAGGAAGGCACCGCGGTCCGGACTTACAACGAATTCGTCGACGGATTAAACTTCGATGAAGGTTACTTGAGTCCCT
>CAZSFH010000061.1:0-1977 GCA_964606115.1 uncultured Planctomycetia bacterium
GAATTTACATAAACGCTGTCGGCTGTCTTTGTCCAATAGGCGGCGCTATCTTGAACATAGTTATAAACTGCTTGTTCCGTAGGCAATGCGTCAGCAGATTGGTCTTTCATTGTTGCGTCGTTGCTTAGCTCGTTAATCGAAACACCGGCTTCTGTTTTAAAATGATTAACATAAAACGAATCCTTTACCGTTCCTTCGCTCAGTCCGTCGTTGCTACCATTGAAGTCAAAAAATATGCTTCCGGCCGGTGAATCCGAACGGGTAACGTATCCTACTCTTTGGCGTATATTCCATTTGATACTTGCGGCGTATCTTCGGTATAGGCTCCGCTTTGACCGACGTAAACATCAGTACCGACTACCAAACTATCCGTATCTATATTTCTCAGTTCGTGTCGTTCTGCTACCAATCCATATCCGTTATTGCCAACATCTTCGATAACTACCGCTTCGGCCGGCATATCCTTTTGGTTATTATTCGTCGCTTTTTCTATCATCATAACACCGTTCGGGTCGGCCGTATCTTTATAATGTACAACGGTTCCTTTCGTCAGTTGGCCACCGGTTTCATTTCGGGCCACATAAATAGCGTCGCCCATTCTGCGCCACGTCGAATCTTCGTCAAGCACCATCAGTATTGATTTGCCGTTGTCATCTTGCGTCGCAATTCTCAGATTATCAGCGTCAGGGTCGTCAAGACCTGATAAATCCGGCAACTGAATAGCGCCGTCAATGTCAAGGCCCGGACTTTGGTATTCAAAAAGGTTCTGGCTATATAAGACAGTAGAAAATAAAACAAATAGTATAGTCATTAATCGTTTCATAGCAATAGGGTTTTTATATTATCTGGTGCAGTAGTGTTAAATTTAGCGGTTACGTGTTTGTCGCTTTTGTTGTCGTTTTTATCAACGTGTTCGTGATAAATACTCATACTATCAAACGGCGAGGTGTCTCTATAATGGTAAACAATAGGCTTCTGTCCAAAGCCGTGATTGTAAGTATCTTCGCTATCACCACTTGTAATAGTATCTTCATCGGTTGGGTGGAAAAATAACACTTTATACTCTTTGCCGTTCGCCGGTGCTGTGTTGAACTTAAAAGTAACGTGGTCATTAGAAAAATTGCCATTTTTATCGACTTGCTCATGATACAAGTTCACATCTTCGTTGTTGTCTTTGTCATAAACATATACAACAACACCAATATCAGTACCACCAAGTTTCGCACCAATGCCGTGCTTCACCGTAAATTCGGTCGTTGACCCGTCGCCTGTTATCGTTTTAGGTATCATGTGTTAAGCGTTAAGCATTTCTGGTCGAGCGATACTAATATATCGAAATCCACCAGACCGTAAATATAATTATAATCTGCAAGCATTTCAACGTTCTGCGTTTCTTTTTCATGCACACTATACCGGTCGGTATCATATTGTACCGGATATACTTCAACCAAGTGGGCGTTCAAATCTTTAACTAACGAAGTGTCTTGGATTTGAGTAACCACCTGCATAATATTCATCGCAATTTCGTGGTCTATATAATTGTCGTCGTCGCTCAATACGTCTCGCTTTACAAAAAATACAGTTCTCACCGGCCACGTTACTTCGACATCAGTTTGACTGCCGTCGGTGTGGTCGTTTCCTTCTTCAAAATCTACCTCTGAGCGTAATCTGTGATACAGCGTTCCGTTCTTGTGGTCAACTTCGGCAACGTGAGTATATTCTCCATTGCCTTCATATTCCGCCGGGAATTGCTGTTCTTCGTCGTCGGCTGTTTGGCGTTCGATTATCTCGCACAACCCAAATTCATTATTAAAATAGCTTAGGTTGTTTGTTATCTCGTCATTGATATAGCCTACAATCGTCTCAATCATCGGTTCATAATTTTAAAAAATTGCTTCGCTAATTGCTGTTTAAAGGATTTGCGCTCGGCACTTGTCAAGTCAAAGATGTTGCCGTACTTTTCTTCCAAACCTTTTA
>CAZSFH010000061.1:1987-3868 GCA_964606115.1 uncultured Planctomycetia bacterium
TCTTCTCAAGGGCTTTTAACTTTTTCGTATTGGCCGGATTTCGTGTTCCGGTTATTACTTTGTTTTTCGCTACTTCCGTTATACTGTTCGTTATATCGGATTTTAGTTGACCGGTAAGGTCAAGGTTTACAAAACCGGCTTCTCGGCCCATAGCCTGTCTGAACTTCTTATAACTTTTAAAATAAGTGGTCTTTTTAGTTTGTTTGCCCGTCTTACCTACTCGCGGTTTTTTCTGAGGGACGTCGCTCCTTGAAGTATCGACCCACAGTTCCTGTGTCGTATCGTAGCTTCCTATCTTGGAGCCGTTGGCGTTCTTCCCTTTTTCAAAGATACGCTTCATCTGTTTAGCGTGCGTAGCTGTTGCGGCCATGAATAGAGGGTTCCCTTTCTCAAGTTGCTCTATCTTGCGACGCTGTTTGCGAATCCACTCTTTGTGTGTCAGTTGTGCCATTACGGTATTCGTGTTGCGTTCTTAATTTGTTGGTTACAAGCGAAGCAAAAGTCCGCAGGAATAACCATGTTCTGTAATACACGCTCCATACTTTCTTCATATCGCCCCTCGAAAAATTGTTGTAAGAAATCAGCGGTATCGCCGTGAATATTGACAATAGAATTCAAGCGTTTGCTTACCTGCATTTCTAACATGATACGCTGAGCGGCTTTGTATCTCATCGGCCATGCGATTTGATTTGCCATATTGCAAACAAACTGTTCGGCCGTACAAGAAATAGAATAGTCTAACGACAAACCGGCTGAGCCGTTAATAGGGTCGAGGTTGTCTTGTATCTTGCTGTCGGATTTCTTTATCTTCTGTCCGCTGAACGTTCCAAATTCATTGCTGTAATATCTATCACACGAACGACAACCGGCCATCGTTTTATGTATATGTGTTTCATACGTTCCGGCCACTCCGGCGTCGTATCCGATAAATAATTGCGTTCGCTGTCCGTCAGTTACGTAAGAATTGTTGACGACACTCTTTGTGTGTTCGTCCTGCTTAGCGCTTATCGTAATTGTGTCGAGTTTTTTGCCCGTCATTAAATCCCATACCTCAACATCGACGCTAACGTCGCTGTCAAGCTGTATAGTGATTGTATTCAAATAAAATTCGAGATAGGGGGAGCGGTCAATATCAATAAATATCCCTTTCAGTACACCGCTTTCTGAGCTAACGGCTTCAAGATTTGGTTTATAGTGTCCTACGTTATTGTTACGAAGTACACTTCGCTTTACCATGTAGGGTTTAATATGGTCGTTAATGCGGTTCTTTACCTCAAGTCCTGCTTCGTCAATTTTTTGTTGGATTAAATTTTTACCCGTTTTGGATTTGTCCGGGTGGGATTTGTCGGCTACGTTTAGCTCAATTCCTTCAAGCGTGGACATATATAGTCCGCTCGATGGATTGTCATTATTGTCGGTATGGTCTATACCAACGACGTTCTTTAAGCAGTCAACAGCCATAGATAAAAAATTAAGCCGCCCCTATTAAAGGGACGGCGTTAATTAATTATTAAGGATTGCTAATTTGATATTTATTGACGTACGTTACATTGTTGTAACGGTCTCCGCTTTGGAACATATCCGTCGGCAATCCTTTCGCTTCCGCATGAATCTTCAAGTTGACGTGGATTTTACCACAGTCATTATTCAATTGAAAGTCGATAGGTATTCCGGTACGGGGGTCTCGGATTACCGTCTGCTTGTAACTCTCTTGGTCGATGACGTTTATGCCACGAGGGCCCATAAACTCATTCCAAGACAACAATTGAACGGCTCCCGAAGCCATCGTCAAGAAATCAGCATTGCTTCCTAATTTGTTACTGATACGGCTGTTTGGAATCATCACCATATCATTCATAGAAGCAATCTCGGAAATATCTA
>CAZSFH010000061.1:3925-13279 GCA_964606115.1 uncultured Planctomycetia bacterium
GCACGCATATACTTCCAAATCTGGTCCCAACCAAAAATGTAGGGAACAGAAGGATAGCCTGCGTTCATAGAAGCGAAATTGATTTCTTCGATAGCGTCTCGGTCAAAGTCGCCGTCAGACTGTTTTGTCTGAACGCTTTTGACATCTTGACTTACATTGCTTTCGCCGTCAGCAAATGCACCGACAAGTAACGTTAAATCATTCACAACTTGGTCTTCCAATTTGCGAATGAGAGCGTCAATCATGTCGTTAAGTGCTTCGGCAAAATATAAGTCGTTTTCTTCGCAACTGTCTTTCAAGTTGGTCAGTTCAAAGAAAGCGTCCGTTTGGACACCTGCGTTTGTGTCAAGCTGATACAACTTTGACTTCTTACCGAGTTCGCGGCTTGAACTACACACCTTTTTCGGTGTGGTATTGATTTCACTTTCCGTCAATCGAGGACGATAACGTACCTCTACCTGTCGGACTTTACCATTTCCCGGCGAAGTTTGTTGTTGCAAAACACCACCTGAATTTTCAGGGCTTCGCAAAAACTCAACAGCAGACACTTCATGTGCCGCTTGGGGCCGGGCCGGATTGCCGTCAGTAAAGAATCGCTCTAAGTCCTCTTGAATTTTTGGACACGCGAGAATTGTACTTACTGTACTCATTACCTTATGTTTAAATTAAAAAATCGGCCTGCTACTTTTGTGCCTTGCAGGTATGTGGCACTAAAAGGTATGAGTTTTTTGCCCTCACAGGCACATTAGAGAGTGGCGTATTAATACAAATGTAACAAATTATTTCAACACTTCAAAACTATTCGTCTGCGGCTTGCTTGATTTTGTTGCCAAAACCTTCGGCGTCCGGGTGTACACCAGACTTTTTATTTTTCCGCTTGTATTCATCATCACCACCTTGAGACGAAGCAGACGGACTGTCATCACCGGAAGGCTCATCGTCGCCTTCGTCATTACCTAAGTCGAGCAAATCATTTTCGTACGCTTCTTTTTCGATAACTTCTTCCGGCCCCAATGTATCGGTTTCTTTATCATTCCAAACAGGTTCTCCGGTTTGACGGTCTAAGACTTTAACTTGACCTTCATCTTCGTCGTATTCAAAGTTGTATTTATTTTCAAGTATCGCCTCAAGGCCGTTCTTTTCTACTTGTTTCATGTTCTTTTTGAGCGGAACGTTCTTTTTCGCTTCCTCAAGACGTTGGTTAATAGTTTGGGTAAGTTTGTATTCCTTGAACTCTTGCTCTTTCTGTTCCTTTTCTTGCTTGATGTTTTTGTTCTGCTTTTTTAACTGCTGTATATCTTCTTCCTTCTTTTCGATTTTCTCTTGCAGTTCTTTCATTTTCTTTTTTGAGGAACCGGCTTTCTTCTTTTCGAGTTCTTTAATTTGTTCTTCCTTCTTTTGAATCTCGTCGAGTTTGGGCTTGACGTGTTCGTCGATAATATCTTCTAACTGTTTATCTTCGATGTCGCCCTTTTCAAGTCCTAACGTTCGCTTTAGTTTTGTTTCGACAGAGCCGAGCCGCGAACCTTCTACTTTTTTAACGATGTCGTCGTCCTGCGGTGCTTTTTTACGGGATACAAACGTTTCTTTAAACTGTTCCTGAAAGTCGTCAACGGACGCTTCTTCATCTTCCGTAAGGTATTCTATTGTTTCGTTATCGAAATCTAATTGTTCGAGAACGTCTTTTAACTCAACTGCCATAATTATTGATTTTGAATTTCGGAAATGCGGTTATTAATATCTTTTTTTGGTGTCGTTCGGTCTTTGCCTTCCATTTCTTCTGTCTTTAATAGCTGTAAAACATCGACGCTATCAATGTCTTTAATTTCTTTCTTTATTTCGCGGACTGATTTGTCGTTAATATCGAAGGGCGTTTCGAGGTCGTCCACTTCTTGGAATCGTTCATCTTCTGTTTGGGTGGGTTTTGGGCTTGACTTTTCGTATCCTTCATCTTGGATAACCCAACCTTTGCGTCGAAGGGAGCCGCTCTCGGCGACTTCTTTTGAAACCATCATTGTTCTATCTTGTTTGGGGTGGTATATTCTTACGTCTGCCATATTGATTTTTTTACAAACTTACAAAAATTTTAATCATTCTAAAAATCCTTTTGCCTCAACTCTCGATATTACACTATTAGGAACGGCGCTTGTAGGTACTGCAACCAACGAATGACGGCAATTGTATCCGCCTAATAAAGTAAATATCGTACTCGGTGAAGTATTGCGGTGGCGGCCTTTCCAATTTGATAATGCGCCCCATTGTCGTATTTCTTTTCTGTGATAATACTTTCCGTTGCGTTGCATACAAAACGGACGTGTATCTGCAATTCGTCCGCCCAAGTATCGAAAAAACTGTATTCCGTTGTCGTCAGCAACAACTTTGCTGTATTCACGGTCGGCCGTACTGAAACTGTCATGAGCTATCTGTTTGACGTGGCCGGTTAATGCACCGTCTTTACCCGGTGCGCCGCTAACGACATTATTGATATTTCTGGTCGCTTCCGGCATTGTCATTCCCTCAGTTACCGCTGTGTTTAACATTCCTTTTACCGGATTGATAAGCTGTTTATTCACAGACGCAATATCGAGTTTCTGAATAGCTCTGCGCTGTGCGTTTCGCATGGTCTGGTCGTACACTTCTTTCTTACCGTAGTTCTTTAGCGTTTGCTTGAAGTAATCATCTTGCAGGCTGGCCTGTACCTGAAACTCATTGCTGAATTTTTTAACAGCCTGCATATATATAGAAGGCGGCAGGTCGGCTCCACCGGATATTGCTGTTCGTAGCCTCGATGATATTTCTTCGATTTTAGCAAGGTTCTTTTCGTTAGTAAGGATTTGGTTGTCTTTGGTGTCTAAGTCCGCCATAAGGTCAGTTATATTCCTTAGAATCTGCCTTTCAGATTCGATTGTTTTTGTAATAAGGCGGTCGGGTACTTTATCTATGCGGTCAAGACGCTCTTGGATTGTTTCTTCGAGTGGCATTATTGCTCACCTTGATTGATAATATCATCGGCGGTTCCCGTTCCTTCTTGGAGTTCGCCAACTTTCGCACGGGCTTTTTTCATTAGTATTTCCTTTTGCTCAGTAATCTCTTTGTCGAGAAAGTCGCTATCTTCTTCAATTGCTTCGTCAATGAACGTCTGAATCGACGTGTGTAGTATATCTTCCCACTTTGCGACAGTACCGGTATTCAGTTTAACGGCAATTTCTTTATTCGTTAGCATAAACAACCGGTCGGTCATCATGATAAGGTCAACAATTTTCTTCGCCTCAGCGTCCATATTAAAACGGGTTTGCACGTATTCTTTAAGCAACTTCCGCATAGCAATCATCGGCAACTTCTTTTCCCGTGCCTCGTTCATTTCCTGCGTTATTTCTTCGAGCGAGCGTATTCCAAAGTCAACCGGTTCATTCACCGACGGGATTTCTTCCTCAAATATATCTTTACTATAACGCATATAACCTATTGTCTTTATCGAAAAGCGCAACAGGTCGAACGCTTCGTTGCTGATAATTCTTAAAAACTCAAACAGTTCTTCGCGGTCAATCTTTTTGCCAAGTGCTGTATCTTCGCTCCCTTTGACGTTTGAACTGCTAACATCTATATTCAAAAACGCAAAACCTTTTTCAATTTGCTCTCGTATTTCGTCTCGCAGAAAGTCGAGTATTTCACTGTCCGGCGAAGCAAATCCAACGGGCGGAATACTCACACCTTCGTCGCCTTCATCTAATCGGTCGCCGGCCTGTATCTCAATGGTTTTCATAGGCGAATGTTTGTCAATATTTCCGGTTCCATTACAGCTTTGACAGATTTGATATTCTTCGTCGCTATCTACATCTTGTATCCAACCTGTGCCACGACATTCATCGCAAGGGTCAACAAATTCCCAACGCTGAGGGTAAGCAATATTGTATTTTACCATCTGTAACGTCGAACTGTCTCGCAACGCTAAATCGAGGTTCGGCAACGCCGGCTCGAAATAGCTTGCATAAATACTATCGCTGTCAATTTGTTGGGGTTCACCACGCAACTTATTGACCGGCAAATAGCCAAGACCGTGTTTATAGTATTTGAAAATTTTAAAACGGTTCTCGTGTTTTTTACCGACTTGGTATATTTTCCAAATATTTGTGTCGTCGTACACTTCAAAGATACGCCCTTTCTTACCATTCTCAAGCGTCGTATTTTCGTGCAATTCAACGAAAGCAAGTTTGTTGGGTTTGTATAAAATAACGTTGGGGGAATAGTATATAACAGGTATTGGCTCTCGGACATCGGATTCATCGACAACAAACTGCCCCTTTTTTCGGTCGAACATTATATTTCGCGGCTTGAACGTAATTACTGCGTTGGGGTCTTTGAGTTTGGCGTCAGTAACGACTTGCTCAAAATAACTTATAAGTGAATTGTAGCCGGGAAACTTCTCCTCAAAGTATTTTTTCGGTGGGTTGTTTTGTGTTACTGTGCTTGATTCTTCTTTCCAATTGATTGAGAAGTTGGCTCGGTTCCAAATTCGATTAACGGTACTTCTTGCTCGCTTCCAATACGGTACTGTAATATTTTTAAAGATACTCTTGCGATACTTAAATTCTTCTTGCGATTCGTTGGGCGCGCTTTCTTTAAATAATTTTTCAGGGAAATGGCCTCGTTCAGCGTGCGGACGAACATCATTGTACCGCTTTACCGCTTCTTTATATATTGCGCTGTATTCAGGTATATCTTCCTTCTTCGTTTTATCTTCCACGTCAAGCACAGCGTCTAAAAATCCTTTTATCTGGTCTAACTCGAAGGCCATAATTAAGCGGCTTTTTTGAATTTAGGCAGGTCGTATTCTTTGATTCGACAACCTTTACTACCGTTGCAATTGTTCTTTATAATTCGCATAGCTTTTTAAACAAATTTAAGAATAATGTCCGTCAAATTCAACCTTTTCTGTTTTGTCAAGGTCTAATTTTTGAGGCTTGCTATCTTCGTACCATGATTTTTTAAGCGACGCTCGCTCCATCATTCTACGGTTTGTGGCTATCTTTTTAACCCGTTCTTTTTTAACGTCGTATCGAAGATTGCCGTGCGTTGGTGGTCGGTTCGAGCCGTAAAACCCTGCATGATAAGCTCTCGGCACGTGCGGATAAGCAATAGGCAAATCAGTTTTCAGTTCTTGGATTCGTCGTATAAGCCCGGCTTGCTGTAACCACTTATCACCAAACCGTGAATCACCAAAGTATTTCATAACATATCCGTACGTATGTTTAAACATTTTCTTGTTGACGTGCGGTAAAATAAATTCTTTTAACACCTCTTGTTTAAAGGCAACGCCACAACTCATATAGTCGTTATCTGTCGTGTAATACTTTTCCAATGAGTTGCCGGTGGAATAGTTGCTGTTTACATTCTTTACAGCTATACTGCAAAATATATCCTTATCCGCATGAACGAGATTGTGCCAATTAAAGAAGTCATTGGATACAAATACATCGCTTTCAATCATGTACACCAAATCATCTGTCAACTCAGTAGCACGCTTATAGCCGTCCAAGATATTATAGCTCAGCTTATCGCCGAAATTTTTTGACTTTCGTTTTACGATTTTCTTCTCATACGGGAAATCCTTTATCAGTTTCAGAACGCGGCTATCGTATCCATAATCTACGCAAAATAAAAATAAAATATCGTCGGCTTCGTCGTTGCGCCCTATAAATTTGAGTACCCAATGCAGAAATTCCGGTCGCTGATAGCACGGTATAAGACAAACGTTCATTATTGGTCTAAATTTTCTTTAATCACAAATTTGTTTTCCCAAAGTTCGTCGGCCCCTTTGAATCCCGGTATTTCCATTTTGGCGCACACCTTTTTGATTTGCTTAGTGATGTTCGACTTCACCTTCTCGCTTGTATCCATTCCGCCAAGCCCTATAAAAGCGTGCGTCTTTTTTATCTCTCTCAATGACGGCACATTTTTTTCTTCCGACAGGAATACGGGGTCAAGGCTAACTTTCGGGTCAATGCGGTTAATAGCACAAGCCGCTGAAACATAAATTTCATCGGGCTGTCGCGGTTGTTTGTGGTTGCCCCACATCATACCTATTTCGCCGCCGGTCAATGGGTGGTTTACATAGCTTTCTCTGGCAATATCCAAAATTGTATCTTCTTTATCAAAGTACATAAATACTGTACTGACGTGCGGCGGAGTTTCAGTAAAGTTAAATTTATTCTGTAACACCTCAGCGGTACACCATTGATTGTCGCCGTATTTAATAACTTGCGTCGCAAAGCTGTGCTGACTACATATATCAAACAAGCCTTTTACCGGATTAATACAAATGCCGTCAACGTCGAGGTAAACAGTTTTGTCGAACGGGCTGTATTTATTCATACAAAGTTTTGCATAGCCCGGATTAAATTCATCGTTCAAAATGTAGTGTTCTTTTTTGATAGGCTTTAACTCGTCAGCAAAGCGTTCTAATCCTTTTATCTTAGCTCGTTCGTCATGCACGATACAAATAGGTACATTCGGCGAATACATCTTAATCGACGCGGCCATCAGTTTAGCCATTATGCCGTAATTGCGTTTATTTAAAGCAAGTAACAGTATTCCTTTATCCATAGTTTTTAGGTTTTAATAGTTCATAGCCAGAATGTTTAACAGTCCAATTGTCGAGACGTTCATTAACCGCTTCAACCATATTGCGGCTATATTCATTTTTCCAAAGTTCTTTTTCGTAATAGTTTCGGCGGTCGTATTTTTTGTCTTTGAGCGGTTTGTTGGGGTCGGCCGCTGTTTCTCTACGAATGTCGTCGAAGAACTTTGCTGTCTTATCAATATCGTACTTCTCGGCTAATTCATTAAGCACATCTTCACCGTGCAATAATAAATCTTCATATTTGACGTGTTCGTACTGTTCTAACGTATTGGCTTCAATAAATGCAAGCGACATTTTATTCCACTTACAAACCGAACCGGCAAAGCAATTATAGGGTGTATCCAAAAAGTCTGCCCAATTGGCGTTTTTCATTATATCACCGACGGCCCCAAGATGTGGCTTTCGCTTGCGGCTCAGTAACCACGAATACGGGTTTTTCGTTATCATCAGCACAAGCGATTCGGGGTCGTGAAAGTAACGGGGCAAAGAGTGTTTGTGTTTTCCGGCGCCGTTCCCGACGTAATGAATGTCGAAATTCCGCTCAACTAAATGCCAAAGGTAGTTTGTACCGGAATTGCGACAACCGTAAATTTTGAACTTTTTAATCATTGTAATAGATTTCTTCAAACCAACTCATGTGTTCGTTGTAATAATCAATGTATTCCTGCTCCATATCGGTCAGCTTCTTCGCTTTGTCTTTCGGGTTCTCATTAATCTTTTTACTCAGGTCGTCTTTTGAGAGGTTTGGGTGTTGACCTGTGATATGCTTCACCGTTTCGTTAGCGTAATCTACATCATTGACAAGTTTCTCAAATCGTATAATTCCATTCTTTCCGTGTGCTAATATATGATTATGAACTTTGTTTAACGTCGCTCGCATACCGGCCATAAACTTTTCAGGTATCGGCGGATTGCCCCGACGACGGTTGTAAAAGCTAACCGTTACCTCTCGTGGGTGGCGCATAATAACAAACTTATTAATCGTTTTGATATTGAAGGCGTCAAACCGTCGCTTAGCGGCTTTATTGATAATAGCATATTTACCCTTGTCAACTATATCGAAAAGAAATTGAAGGCTTGCTTTTGGCTCATGAAGTACGATAAAATCAGTATTGTTCTGTAATATGTACGCAAGAAAATTAGTACCGCTTGCGCCGGTGCCACAGATAAATGCTGTCTTTTGTCTCATTAGTTTAGTTTTTCTACTTCTATTTCGTAAAATTCTCTCATATCCCAAGCGTTATGAACGATTATTGCGCTTCCCGATTCGGGGATAACGGTTGGTTGACAACGACACAAGATACTGTCCGTATTGTGCGGATAAGTGTCATTGTTCGGTATAACATGAAACCGCTCATTGCACATATTTTTCAACTTCGTTCATAAATCGCTTACGAAAAAATCTGTCGTTCTTCAAATATCGCTCCCGTGACATCTCACCCATTTGTTTTAACATATCATCATCTAACTCTAAAGCCTCATTGACAGCTTTCGATACTAACATCGGGCTATGAACGTAGGTCTTAGCAAGCGATTTCGGCTTGATTTCTCTCGGCTCTATATGAAAGCCAATTCTTCCATCGACAAGTTCTTTCATCGGCCCGGCACCTGTCGTAACGACGACAGCTTTGCAACTTCGGGCTTCGTTAATGAAATGCCCAAAGCCTTCATAGTCCGTAGGGCAAAGGTGAAACATCGCTTTGTTTTGTTCTTTGCGTATCTGCTTTTCCGACACGTAATCAACTGTATGGTTAATGTTTTCGGCCTCAACTTTTTTGCTTACGTGCTTTGGGGTAATCATTCTGAGTTCGGGAAATTCAGGGTTTCGCTTCCACGTTTTTATTGCGACATCAGTTCCTTTGGTTTGGCTAACACCGGGAAAGTGGCCGAACTTGTATTCTTTTTTGTACCGGCCGTCGTATCGGTCTTTTGAAGTGAACGAGGTATAAATACAATCGCCAATATTGTTGAATAGATTAACAGCGTCTTTCGTTTTACAAAATATTGCGTCGAAATTACGTTGAATGACGGGCGACCATTTTCTCGAAAACCACTCAGGGTTTGGTATGATAATATTTTTCCGTGCTTTATTAACGAACTCGCGCTTTAGTACTTCAAGAAATATATTAAGGTCGGCTTCTTTTACTGTTTTTTGGCTGTCGAAATCTACTACCCGTACAACGTGTTCCTGTTCTAACAGGCTCTTAACGATTTTCATGTCTTGCACCAAACCGGCGCCGTTATCTCTGTATATAATATTAACCTCGCTCACGGGTTCAGAATCATTTTGTTATCGAACGTGAAATTGGATTTGAATATCGGATTTGCGAAATACATATTTTGATAATAGTGTTTTAGTTTCATGTCGTATAATCGCTTTAATGTGCGATGTGTCCGGTCGGTGCCAAAGCCAATCAAATAATGTTCGTTTAAAATTTGCTTTGTCGGTTTGACCTGCGTCTCAGTAAAATAAACAGGCTCCGGCGTCTCTTTTGGTGTAGGGTCGTGGCCTTCTTCTGTCAAAGCTATCGACATATATAATTCGTCCGGGTGGAATTTGCCCCACTTATTCCTCAGTCCGTTCATCTTTTCGTTTCTGAGCAACGTCATTGCTCGCTCAAATATTCGCTTTGCTTTTTTGGTATCTCTGACATATTGGAAGGCGGTGCTGATAATAGGGAATTTACCGCTAAGGCTATATTTTTCCTTGACGA
>CAZSFH010000062.1:0-12993 GCA_964606115.1 uncultured Planctomycetia bacterium
CTCGTTTCGCTGACGTCGCGGGGGTTTTTCAGCAGCCTCCTAGGCGGCTGATCATTGGGGTTCCTGGTAAAAACAGATGGCGTCCATACGGCCGTCAAACCCGGTTAGATCCTTCGCCCCCACCGAAATACTGCAGATCGGCACCTTGACCATTCCACAACGTTTCCATCCTCAGCATTCCGTGGTGCCGAACACACGGCCAACGGGAGATGTCGACATTGCCGCGCACAATTTTGATCGGCAAAAAATTCACCATATTGAAACCGACACGGCATGTCAAATTTTAAATCCTGCTCTGAAACCCTTAAAATTTTACCAACACAGAAAATGATTTTTGTTTTCTTCCAAAATTAGATATGAGATACGCTTGGATTTACCTTATTTTATTATTCTTGACCTTTCTCCTTCCCTTCACCTCCATCGCACAGACCCCCGAACATTCGGACAAAATAAGCACGGGAACCTCGAAAAAAAAGATCGAAACGTTGGTCGACAAACTTGGTGCCAGCTCCTATCAGACCCGGGAACAAGCTCAGACAAAGATCCTTCAGATTGGTGCTCCGGCCGTTCCCGTGCTGAAACAGTACGTTTCCTCCGACAACCCGGAAATTCGCTCCCGGGTACTGACCATTTTAAAAAAACTCGGTGCCTGGACCGAAATTCCCGAACTTGCGGAGCGGCGTGCGAAGAAATACCTGTCCGTGATTAAAGAGGAAAAACTGTTCTATAACGGAGGACGGAGGTCCTCCCCGTCCATAAAGTCCTGGACGTTCCGAAAGAAAATCCGGAACGTTTTCGGCAAAAAAGCTCCCGTCAAACCCTCTAAGTACATGACCGCGCCAAACATGAAACTGTTGATGCAGCAGGCCGAACGATCAAACATAACGGTCATGACGAACCTCGCTTTCCTGTTCCGATTCGGTCCTCCTGATACAGCCGCACCGATTCTTTCCAGACTGGCGAAAAAGGGGAAACAAGAAACAAAACGGATCGCACTGAATTCTCTCGCCGCTCTGAACGGTCCATTTCGTTCGGCACAGGTTCAACACACGATTCTCAAGGCAATTGATTCGAACGACACCGGAGTTCAGCGAGAGGCGCTCCGAGCCACCGTCAAACTTCCGCGGAAGAAATCCATCCCCCTGCTTCTCGAGACCCTCACCAGTAATCAGGCCCATATCCGATTTGAAGCATTTTATTCCCTTCGGGACATGACCGACCAAAACATTTATTATAACGCCTGGTGGAAACCCGAACGCCGAAAGAAACGAATCGAAAACTGGAAATCCTGGTGGAAAAAACAAAAATCCGATCCTTCGACGTCGAGCACCCGGACAAACCGGGGGAAAAAATCCAATCGTGAATAAAAATCGTGTCATAAATCTTCCATTCCTCCTCATTTCCCTCCCTCTAATCTGGGGCGCCCTTTCTTTGGCCCCGCTCACAACGCATACCATTTCCGCACAGGAGCGCCCCTCGAAAAACGATTTCGTAAAGGCCCTTCCGGAAAATAACTTGCTATATGTGGACGCTCCCGGGATTCAATCTTTGCGGACCTATTTCACCCGGATGGAAGGACCAAAGAAACCGAACAACGTCCTGCGCTCCGTTCGCCGGATCACGGAAAAAGCCACGAAAGTGAACATCAAACCAATCACCGATCAGGTTGAAAGAATTCAGTTCGCCATGCTCGAAATCCCGAACCCGACCGTTCGGGTCAGGAACTTTTTACAACTCCCTCCGCCAATGATGATGGCCGTTTCATGCGAGCACCCGGATGTGTTTCAACAATTGTTGAGCGGGGAGCTGAACCGGTGGGTTAATCCGTATCGTCGAATCAATTCGTACACCGTTTATCAGATCCGCTGGCCGCGTCAGACGAATGATTTGTCGCGAGTTCCCCTTTTCCTGCTGATCAAAGGGAACACACTCTATCTCACCACCGTAATAAAAATGATGGAATTTCTGCTCGCACCTGAACAAAAGGATTCCTCATCATCCTCCCTTCCCGAGACGATCGAATACCAAAAAGCAAGGGAACACGGCATTGAACAACCGGACGTGTTCACCTACGTGAACCTCTCTCCACTCTGGCGAAACATCACCTCCAGTATGAAGCGAAGTGAACTTCGACAGTATCAGAAGTATGAGGCTCTGCTCGGATTTCCGGAGATCAATCGATTTTCGTATTCCGGACGGGTCCACGACGGTGAATTTAACGGAACAGGTTCGTTCTTGATCTCCGAGTATCCCTTCCCACTCTATGACCTGATACGTGCTAAACCCCGGAAACTACAGCTCAGCAGCTGGATCCCCGAAAATGTGTTGTTTTCTGCAATCACCTCCCTTCCGGATGGTCCTGAAACCTGGACCGGACTAAAAAAAATGTTCAAACGGGGCATGGACCTGTTGGCTACAGGGAGTTCGGAGTCGTTCTCCTCGCGCTGGAACGAAATGACACGCCAATTCCAACAACATATGGGAGTCCGGTTGAAATCCCTGATCAAACACGCCGGGAATGAACTCGGCTGGATGATCCTGCTTCCGGCCAGAAAAAACGAGGACGATGACCTCCAGCCCTTCTCGGACCTTCTGAATCGACAGGCCCTGATCCTTTCCGCGGATGACTCAACTCGCGCACAGACCATGCTTGAGACGTTCTTAAACCAATCCTCTTTTTTAGAGATGATCAAGCAACAGCTCGAATCTAAAACCGTCAAACATCAAAACACAACCATTCATACCTTCGCCCGTGACGAGGAATCCCATATCAAGATTGACCCCACTTTTTTCGTGAAAGATCAGTATCTGTGTTTTACGACATCTCTTCCGGTGGCCCGTCAGCTCCTCGACGCCGCATCCTCCCAATCATCCATCATGAAAACGGAATGGTACGGCGAGAAACGGACCCGGCTGCCGGACCGTCTTTCTACAATTTTTGTCGGACAATCATCCGATAAGCTGATCCGGGAATCGGTGAGCGAATTGGACGTATGGCGCGACATCGGAATTCGCTCGGTAAAAAAAGGTAAAGTCGCCGAGGACAACAAAAACAGAACCATCACGAGCCGAGCCCTTCTGGGTCTTCTCCAGAAACCCCGATCGATCCAACTCCAACACGTCGCCTCACATTCCGGTTCCACCGGAACGAGACAGATCGCGCGACTTCTCGGAATCGCCCACGAGAAGGTCGAACCACTTCAGCCCCGATCCGACCTGGATCGTTGTAAATCCATCCTCCGATGGACCCGGCCTGTTCTTGATTTTTATGTACGAAAACAAAATCACCCTCCCCCGAACCTCTCAGCCATGTTTGAGTTTCAAAACAAGTTTCTAAGAGGCCGATTCCAAACCCGTGCATATCGTGTCCCGAGTCGACTTGTATGCCCCGCCGATCCGAAAATCGTAAGCCGATCCACATCCAGTTATACCTATCTCCCCCCCGTTCAAAAGACGCTCAAGGATGAAAACTGGATTCTTTTGTTTGAGTCGAAGCCGTTTCACCGGCAGGGACCGGGCCAAAAATCCAGGCTCGTCCTTCAGGGATCCGACGTCAAGATGATCGACGATCAGAAGTTGCGAGAAAAAATTCAACAGCAAAAAAAACAGGTGCTCGACCGTATAAAAAAAGCTCGAAAACAAGCAACGTCGAAGGGGCCACAACAAAACCAGAAATGGCTCCGATACCTTCAATCCATCCAGAAGCACTATCAGAACCTCTCCGACCCTCCCGGTCAAGGAAAATAACCGACGGATAGATCCTTTTTTTCGACACCACTCCACTTTGGTTCCCCCCTTCCATTCAAGGTCAAATTCTGGTATAATAAATGTCAAAACTCATTTTCCAGAGAATACTATGAACAACATCCAAAAAGGGGTCGGAGGGCGAATTCGCACAATTCGAGAACAGAAAGACCTGACCCTGGAAAAACTTGGGGAACGGAGTGGGATCCACCCGTCCTCTATCTCACAGATCGAACGAGGCAAACGCAATCTGACCCTGAACAACCTCGCCCGTCTCGCGGACGGTCTGAACGTGGAGCCATATCAGCTGTTAATGTTTCACGAGGATCGCACATTAAGTGATCTTGAGGAAATGCAATTCAAGGTCCGGGAACTTTTTGAAGACGCTCCGAAAAACAAGCGCGATCTACTATACGCGATTTCGCGTGCACTGCTGGAATGGAATCCGAACGGATAGCACTCCTCAATGCGGATCCGGTATTTCATCTACCGGGAAACCATTTTCCCTATTTCCGACGTTCCGCTGATCTCAATTCACCCCGGTTTTACCGAAGGACCGAGTGTAAAGCGTCGAGGCACGCCTTGCCTTTCTTCATGAGTGCTTCCGACCGGTCCTCTTCATTTCCTTGAACCGTCAAATTAAGTTCGAACACGTACTGATTTTTCAGAATCACGAGGGTGGTTGTCGTGACTTCCTGACCTCGGATTTTGAGGTCGTAAACGTTGATAAACGCGGTATCCCCAAATTTTTTCTTTTCTCGGCTTTCACCTACAAATTGTACGGACTGACTCTGAAATTTTTTCTTCTTCGCGTCCAGGACTTCTTTTTCCAGTGCGAAAAACTGCCGGGCGGCCGCATGATGATCGAAGGCCAGAAACGACAAGCTGTAAACAGATTGATTTTCCTGTTTGGACTTCACCATAAGAACTTTCCCGGTTTGAAATTTTTGTAGCCCCCGTACGGCCGCCTCTGCCGGAAGAAGAGACAGCGCCGTCTTCAACTTGTGTCGCTGTATTTTTAATGCACGGGAACTCCATTTATCAGTGGAAAAGGTCTTCTTCACTGTCTGCACCATCGTATCTATTTTTGATTTTACACCGGAAAGATTGTACGTATCGGGATTTAGATAATACTCGGGCGTAGAAATCATCGCCGATGAGGATGGGGGATTTTGAAACACGCGCTCGGGGAGCGGTGTGACGTTTTTTTTGTGTAAGGTCTTCCAGAACGCATGTCCCTGTTTGTACGAAAACCGAAGGTTGCTTGAGAAGACCCTCTTCATATAGGCCTTCAGACTGGTCTCCCTGGACGGAGGCGAGGTCACCACCTCCTTAAATTTTTCAAAGTCTTTCTTCTGTCCCAGACGGGCCATTACTTTTTTTGTGATGTATTGAGCATGTCCTTCCACCACCGCTTCTCGAACAAGCATGTCGGAGTGGGTTTTGACACCGGTGAAAAAGGATCTCAAGTCATAATACTGATCGTCCTGTACATGAACCAGCTCATGAATGAGCAGGATCTTTAAAAAACGTTTTGACAGAATGGATCGCTCCGTCAGCATATCATTCAATCGACGTATATTCTCCGGAACGATGTAAATTTTGTTCTGTCCTATGGCCAGTTTGCCCATTAGTAATCGGGAAAGCAGATGGTTAATCTGATTCAAATAATTCGTACGGTTTTTGTCCCGGACCGGCAGGGAAACTCCTTTATATCTCCAGTCGGCTTCCTTTTTGAGAATGTCCAGGATCTCATCCGGGGTTTTGATGGAAACCGAAATCCCCGCTTTAAACGATCGTCCCGTAACCTTTTCGACCTCCGGTTGAACCGAAGCAATTAGTTCCTGCATTTCCTGTCGGGTAAATTCCGGCGTCCCGGCCGTCAGGGAACCGGATACAATCAAAACCTTGAACAGGATGATCACCACCACATGCTGGAGTCGTTTTATCATCTATGTACAAATTAGAATTTATTCAATATTGAAGTCTATAATATCGAGTATTCCCGTGGAAAAAAAGAAGTTTGAAATCCTTTCCACAATGAGCCAGTCTGAAAATACTCTGTTTCGGATTGCTTTCTCAAAATTTCGTGACCATCATTGAAATAAAGAGGCTTAGATTGTGAATATCTCGCGTTATCATGCGATAAACATGTCGGTTTTAAGATCCACTACACAGAAGGACGATCAACCAACGAACTTGATCTTGTTCGCTCTTTTATTCTCTCTGACGACCCTCTTGACTGCCTCCTTCGCCGATTCCCCCTCATCTCCCGTGCCGGAAGGGGCCAGCGTAGAAAAAATTGCCGGAGAGTTTCGGTTTACAGAAGGACCGATCTGGTACGAGAACCGTCTTCTTTTCACCGACATTCCCGCAAACAAAATCGTGGAGTGGACGCCAGAGAAAAAAATCCACGATTTTCTGAAACCGTCTGGCCACGCGAACGGACTGGCGATGAACCCGGAGGGTCGACTTCTGCTCGCCCAGCACGACGGTCGGGTGAGTCGGCTGACGAAACAAAAGAAAATCGAACCCATCGTCGAATCGTATGACGGCAAACGACTCAACAGCCCAAACGATCTCACCGTTACGAAGGATGGAACAATCTACTTCACCGATCCTCCGTACGGCGTCGACCGTAAGGAACGGGAACTACCGTTCTCGGGGGTGTATCGCATCGACCCGGAAGGATCCCTCACGCTTCTCACGAAGTCGTTTTCCCGGCCGAACGGTATCGTACTGTCTCCGAACGAAAACACGCTCTACGTGAACGATTCGGCAAAAGACCACGTCCGCGTGTTCGACCTCAAAGACGGATCCATGACCAACGGACGAATCTTCGCCAGACCCGACTCCGACGAAAAAGGAACGGTGGACGGCATGACCGTGGATTCGAACGGCAACCTTTATACCACCGGACCCGGCGGTGTCTGGATTTACTCGTCCGGGGGAAAAAAACTCGACCGGCTCAAGGTTCCGCCGCGGGCCACCAACGTCGCGTTCGGAGGACCCGACCGAAAGACCCTGTACATTACCGCGGCCCAGAACGTCTTCCGCGTTAAACTGAACACAGTGGGACGAGAACGATGACCGCTCTAGTATGACAACGCGTTTGACAAGGCCCGTGGCTTCTGCTATGATTGGTAATTCATCCGATCTATGAACACAGGTGAAAGATTTTTTCACGAGCTATGCACCAAACACATCTCAAAAGAAAAAACGCTCGGAACGGGATTGACGATTCCTCCTTCCCCCCCTCGTCTATGCCCGAAACCTGCCTGTGTTGCTGTTGCTGCTGTTCCTGTTGTTGTGGGTGCTGAACCCACGTAATAACGCAAGACCCACAACAACATTTTCTCTTTTCTCTTCTTCTTCTTCTCGCGACGATTGTTCGCGTGTCGTTTCTACATCGCCAGCTCCCGTTACATCTATTCAAGCGCGTAAATCATGTCGAGCAAAACAAAACTAAAACTCGGTGACGAAGAAATTTCATGGGAATTCGTGTACAAGCGAAACAAAGTCGAACGACTTAAAAACGAAAAGTTTCCGTACAAAGTCATCGATGAACTCCCGGAATTCATTGAAAAAGGATACGAGGAAATTCCGGAAGACGACATCGTCCGTCTGTACTGGCACGGAATTGTCCACGACAAGCCGAAAGTCGGAAAATTTATGATCCGGCTCAAGGTGCCTTGCGGCATTGTCACACCCTCACAGCTACAGGGAGTGGGAAAAATCTCTGAGCAATATGGGGACAACTACTCCGAACTGACGACGCGAATGGGGATTCAGCTTCATGAAGTCGAACTGAAGCATTTGCCGGAAGTCGTGGAAGCCGTCCAGGAAACCGGTCTGACCAACAAAGGCGCAGAAGGCGATACGGTCCGGAACATTACCGGTTGCCCGCTGACCGGGTTAAATCCCCATGAAACCTTTAACGTCCGTCCCGTGATTGAAGAAGCCCACGATTTCTTTTCCGGGAACCCCGATTACTCCGATCTCCCGCGAAAGCTAAAATTCACCCTCACCGGCTGCCCCCTGCAGTGCAGCGGTCCGGAATTCCACGGAATCGCCCTGCTGGCGGTACGGAAAGACGGGGAGAAAGGATTTGCCGTCCGGACAGGGGGCGGACTTTCGTCCACCCCACGCATCGCGCGTGACCTGAACATGTTTGTGCCCTATGACGAGGCACTGGACGTGCTTCAGGGACTGACGGACATCTGGAATGAAACACTTCGGTACCGGGTAAGCCGGCCGAAGTCCCGGATCAAATTTATGGTGGATGACCACGGTCCGCAGAAAATCCGGAACGTCCTCGAAGAACGGCTCGACCGCGAATTCGAGGATATCGAAGCCCCCGATCCGGTTTCCGGGGACCTGTCCCACCTGGGACTGAAACCGCAGAAACAGGACGGCCTTTACTCGCTCGGATACTCCGTTCCCCAGGGCTGGGTCAAGGGCCATCAGCTGCGACATATCGGCGATCTGATGGAGGACATCGGTGGGCACGCCCGCTTCACGCGGGATCAGAACTTTATCCTGGTGGACATTCCGGAGGAGGAAGTCCAAAGAGTGAAGGACGAAGTCGCGGATATCGGTTTCTCGTTTGACGAGGACAACAAGATTTACGGGCATTCCGTGGCCTGCACCAGCCACGATTACTGCAATTACTCCGTGGCCAAAACCAAGAAAAAAGCCCATGAAATTCTTCAGGAACTCGAGGAGCGTTTCGGGGACGAAATCGAAGAAGGTCTCACCATCAAGATGGATGGTTGTCCTCATGCCTGCGCACAGCACTGGATGGGCAACCTCGGTCTTCAGGGGACCACGGCCCGCACGGAGGACGGTGAGAAAATTGACGCCTACGACGTGACGCTCCGCGGGGGCCTCGGCAACGAAGTAAACATCGGAAAAACCCTGATGCGCCGGATTCCGACCGACGAAATCACGGACGTCGTCTGCCGGCTGGTCAAAGTATGGCTGGGCACGAAACGTCACAGGGAAAACAACGGAACGGACCTCAGCCCGTCCGACGCCTCGGACGATGACATCTACTCGTTCCAGGATTTCTGCAACGACCACACGGACGAACAGCTCCGTGCAATGGCCCTCGGCGAGGACATTGAGGAGGTGCACCGGTACGGCAAAGTCAAACTTCGCCTGAACGGTTCACTTGTCCAGTACGCCGGAGGAATCAACGAGCATGAATTTAAAGAATCCCAGGTACCGAGCGTGGAGAAACTGATTAAAAAAGTAGCTCGGCGGTACAAGAGCCTGGGGAAACAGATTCCTCTTGACAACGGAGACTGGAGCGATCACGTGGATCTCCGGATCAACGACACGGATATTCGTGAACTCGACGGTCTCGAAACACCGGTTGAGGACGGCGATGAGGTGCTTGCTACCCAGAAACACTGATCATCCGTCCTCGGATCGAAAGACGATGAAACGTTTTTAAGCAGTTAACTCTCGAACATGACATGAGCACCAAAGAAATTATCTTTGACGATGTCGAAATTGGCGAAATTGCCATGGACCTGGACTTCGAACCGCCCCAGGAAGTTCTTCGCTGGGGTCTCGAAACGTTCGGGGACCGCATTGTGATCGTTACGTCCCTCCAGCGCAATTCGCTCGCGCTCCTGGACATGGCGTACGAGATCAATCCGGAAGTCCACGTGCTGACCGTGAATACCGGGCGCCTTCCGGAAGAAACCCTCTCCTTCCTGGACGAGGTTCGGGAAACGTATCCAAAATCCAACTGGCGGATCGTCCATCCGGATCACCGCGAGGTGGAGGAAATGGTCGAGCGAAAGGGCATGAACCTGTTTTACGAGTCCGTATCAAACCGTTTTCTCTGCTGCCACATCCGGAAGGTCCGTCCCCTGACCCAGGAACTGAACGGCAACTACGACGCCTGGATCACGGGACTTCGGCGGGACGAATGGGCGTCGCGTGCGGCGATCGACAAGGTTGAACTTGATCACGACCACGACGGGATTGTCAAACTGAACCCGCTCGCGGACTGGACGGAAGAGGAGGTTCACGAGTACATCGCCGAGAACGACGTGCCCGAGCATCCACTGTTCGACGAAGGCTACACCAGCATTGGATGTGACCCCTGCTCTCGTCCCACCGAAGAACACGAAGGACAGCGGGAAGGTCGCTGGTGGTGGGAAGAAGACGCCCCGAAGGAATGCGGTATGAACTGCCCCATCTCCACGGGACACTTCGAACGGGAGGCTGAGCAGATCTTCGCCGAGGTGCACGGCGAGGACGGTGCTTCACAAAACGGCACGGGGTAAATCGCCTCCATTTCTCAACGCCCATCGATCGATCAGGGTACACTCGATCAATCTCCGGGTGGACATTTCGCAACGACACTGTTCGGACAGTCTTTCAGCTGTCTTTGTTTCCGTTTCTCACATTGTTTCACTTGATCTAAGATGAGTAAACGCAACCTTGATGAAGGATTTACACTCTGGTTTACCGGACTCCCATGCTCCGGTAAGACGACCATCACGCAGGCCCTTGCGGAGAAGCTAACCGACCGGGGACTTCGACATGAAATCCTCGACGGCGACGAAGTCCGGGAAAACCTCACAAAAGAACTCGGTTTTTCACGGGAAGACCGCCGTACCAACGTGCTCCGTAACGCGTTCGTCGCCCGTCTGCTGGCTCGAAACGGCGTAATTGCGATGGCGGCTCTGATTACGCCCTATAACGATACACAGCAGGAACTGCGGGAACACGCGGAGAACGTGCACCTCGTGTACGTCAATTGCCCCGTTGAAGTCTGTGAGGAACGGGACGTCAAAGGCATGTACGCCAAAGCACGTAAGGGTGAAATTCCAAATTTCACCGGTATCTCCGATCCGTACGAGGAACCTCAGGACCCGGAAGTGGTTATCCACTCCCACAAAGAAACGGTCGAGGAAAGCACCGATAAGGTCCTTTCGTACCTCGAAGACAATGAGCTGATTCAACCGGCGCCAGCGAAAAACGTCGAAACCGCCACGGAACCGGTTGGGTCCTCGGTCTGAATCCGACCCATAAATTCGAAACAGAAGAATAATCCCATCGGATCCTTCGATCCGGTGGGATTTTTTATTTTGCTTGATTCAAACAAACAATCATCGTAAGATAGATACGCTCTTGACGAGCGTGTCACTGGTAGGAAGCGGGCCGGGTTAGATTGAAACTTGAGTATAGCATAAATCAATCATTCGGAAACAATTTTCTCATGACAACCGATCACCGCAAATCCCTGAACAGTTTTATTCTGATCGTCATCGGTATTTTTGTCTTCCTACCCGTCTTTTCAGACCCAGTTGATGCTCAGCGCATCAAATGGGATGTGCCCGAGGAAGAATACCTGGTTTACAAAAGTGGTGATCAGATTCTCGATCCGCTCTGGTACGAAGTCAACGGAAAACGACCCGATCCCCGGTTCGCCACCAGTCCGGAGCGGGTTCCGTTTTATATGTCCCTTTTCCTTCCGAATCGTTCAATTCAAAAACCGTCCGGGGACAACCCCACAACGTACAGCTTCAAACGTAAGGTCCCACTGTTTAACCCCACCCCTCCCGGTCTGGTGATGGTCAAGGGGAAACGCCTATCGGACAAAACGATTGGTGACAAGAAGGTCCTTCACCTCCGCCATAAAATCACCTTCAAAAACAAAGTTCCGAATCAGAGCTGCGAAAAATGCGAGGAAAGAAACCGTCCATATTATCACGCGAAATCCGGGTCGGTCACCGCCGACATCTACTATGATCCCGAGCTGAAAGGACTGCGGAAGATTTCTTACGACGCCGATCTTCAATTCGCCTCCTCGTTCGGGGCTGGAGACACCAAGGAAATAAAGGAATCAAAGACCTATACGCTCAAGCGACATCACAAAATTGGATCAAACAATTTTGACTCACGGGTCAAAACGGCAGTTAACAATGGTGTGGAATACCTTCTTGACAAGATCAACGGAAACTGGTCCAGCCTGCCGGGGGATCCGTACAAGGAAGGGGTCCATGTCATCACCCTGCTGACGCTCCTGGAAATGGACCACGAGAAAACGTCCCGAAATTCCGAACTGATCAAAAAGGGCATGCGAAAACTTTACGACAAAAAGAATTTTAAAATGCCGTCCAAAGACCACCGAAATACCACACGGGTTTTGAAGGAGACGGACGGTTTGCCCATGAAATTTACTCACACGTACAATGTCGCTCTTGCCATGATGGCCATGGACGCGTACTACGAAAAACCGTCCTCCAAAATGAGCGGTTTTGCCCAGGAGCTCGTAGAAGGAGACAACCCCTCGGGCAAGAAAGAGCACCAGCCGATGCGTCCCGAAGATCGAAAATGGATGGTGAAGGCGATGAAATGGCTGGCGAAGAATCAGAACGAAGACGGCCGCTGGGGATACGGAGAGGATGGGGGTCGAGGTGATAATTCCAACACCCAGTACGGGGCCCTCGGCATGTACTCGGCGCTGAAATCACGCATGACAGCTCCGCCAGCCACCCTCAAAGACGCCATTCGCGGCTGGTTGAAGTATCAGGAAAAAAAAGGGCCACGTGTGCGAATGTCAATGGCGGGGCTTGAGGAAGGATCAACCGGCGTTATGCGCCAGGGTATGGCCCGTGGATGGTCCTATAGCTCCGGCGAACACCCGGACGATCACAATCGAGCATACGACAAACTTGAGGACGAGCGGATCGCGATGACGGCCGGAGGGGTTGGTTCCCTGCAGATCTACGAACAGTATCTGCGAAAAATGAACCGGCTCGGAGGCCGGGTCAAACAGGCGGTTAACCGGGCCATTAATGACGGTCTGGCATGGATGAGCCACAACTGGACCCTCCGCAATGTCAATTATTACGAGCTGTATGCGCTCGAGCGTGCGGGCATGATCTCACAACACGGAACCATCGGCGGTCACAAGTGGTACCCCGAGGGAGCCGAATTGATTCTGACGCGCCAGAAAGAGGACGGGTCCTGGAGCAATCGCGACGAGGAATCACGCGTCATTGCAAACGTCTGCTTTGCCCTCCTGTTTCTCAAGCGCGCGACCAGCCCCATCGTCACCACACCGAAATAAGTCTCCCCGATCTAACATGACAACGCGAGAAATTCGCAACCTCAGCATCTTTATTTCGGTGAGGGTCACGGAATTTTGAGGAAGCAATGCCGAAAAGGGGCATTGTTGACGAAAAATGACACAGAGATTCGCCGAAATAAAGATGCCCATAT
>CAZSFH010000063.1:0-12941 GCA_964606115.1 uncultured Planctomycetia bacterium
CTCCCGGACCTCCTGATCCCGATCCACGGGACACACCAGTGTCGCGTCGTCCGTGTGAACCACCACCAGATCCGATACGTGCTGACACGCCACCAGGTGATCGTCGTCCTTGTCATTGAAAACCACGCAGTCCGTCGATTCACTGACAACGGCCGCCCCTTGAACCACGTTTCCCTGCTGATCCGCCGGCAGCACTTCCTTCAGCGACGTCCAGGTTCCGAGATCCGTCCAATCAAAACTTGTTTCGAGCACGAGAACGTCATCCGCCTTTTCCATGACGGCATAATCCACGGAGCGGGCCGGAATACGTTCAAACTGTTTCCGCCGTTCCTCCATCCCTGTCACCTGTCCTTTTGCGAAGTCCTCGTAGTACTCCACCACCCCCTGATAGAGATCCGGAGCACAAACCTCAAGTTTTTCCAGAAACGTGGAGGCACGCCACACGAACATCCCGGAATTCCAGAGAAACCCTCCGTCCTCCAGGTAGTTCCGTGCCGTTTCGCGATTCGGTTTTTCCCGAAACTGCTCGGCTCGGTACACGCCCGTTCCATCCACCTCGAAAAGACATTCGCCTTTCTCGATGTATCCGAACCCGGTGGCCGGTTCCGTCGGCTCCAGACCGAACGTAAAGAGGGTTTCCGGCTGTTTTTCGAGGGCGCGCCCGGCGGCGGACAGAGATTGCAAATACGCCGATGTGTCATCGATATATTGATCACTGGGCAGAACGATCATGCCGGCGTCCGGATCTTCCGAACGGATCTCCATCGCCGCCAGACCAATACACGGCGCCGTATCGCGAGGAGCCGGCTCGTCGATAAACGCCGACGTTTCCAGCTCCGGCGCCTGTTCGGAGAGCGACTCGCGAAGACGCGGTGGGGCGAGCACCCGAATCATGGACTCGTCGAACAACCGTTCAAGCCGATCAAGGGTTAGCCGAAACAGCGATCGATCGCCAACCAGTGACCGAAGCTGCTTCGGTTGCGAACGACGGCTGGCGGGCCAGAACCGGGTGCCCGAACCTCCGGCGAGAACAACGGGATAAATATTCATATCAAACGTCGACCTCGATCAACTTTTCCATCTCCTCCGGAAACGTCTCCCGCCGTATACAACTTGACGAGCGAAAAGACCCATCGTCCGTTTCCGGATAATCGGACCGGTAATGGACACCCCGGGATTCGTTTCGTTTTCGTGCCTGGAGCGTGACCAACCGGCTGATTGTATACAAGTTCTGAATCTCCCATCCTTTCCGCCTCTTCATTTTACGATCCAGCAGATAGCTGCACCAGAAATTTAATTTGTAGAGTGCATCTTCCAGTCCATCTCCAGACCGGATAATTCCGCATTGCCGCCAGTTCAAACTCTGGACGGAATTCAGCATATCATCCAGATCAATAAATCGCGCCGGACGTTTTTCATCCGCAGGTTCCCGGATCTGCTCCTGATTAAAGGAGAACGATGAACTCGCACGTGCACGTGCGACCTGTCCCGCCCGACAGCCGAAGACCAGCCCCTCTAACAGGGAATTACTGCCGAGTCGGTTAGCACCATGAAATTTCGTGCTGGCCACCTCCCCCGCGGCGAGAAGACCCGGAATGGACGTCCGTCCCCGGTCGTCCGTGCGCACCCCACCGATTTGATAATGCGCACTCGGATGGACGGGAACAGGATCCGACGCAATATCGATTTCGAACTCCTCGCAAAGTTCCGTCAATCTCGGAAAGCGCTCCCGGACAAATGGCGTATCCAGATCTGAAAGATCCAGATAGACGCACGTGTGACCCGTATTCGCGAGATGCTCGACAATGCCCCGGCTCACCACATCTCTTGGAGCAAGTTCAGCTTCTGGATGAATCTCCTCCATGAACCGGTTTCCCTCTCGATCCACAAGCTTCGCCCCTTCCCCCCGAACGGATTCACTGATCAATGAACGCCCGGACCCGGCAATATATAATGTGGTGGGATGAAACTGATAGAATTCGAGATCACGTAGAACCGCCCCGGCGCGATACGCCATCGCAAGGCCATCCCCGGTAGCCACCGGTGGATTCGTGGTTTCCCGGTAAAGCTGTCCCGCTCCACCTGAGCATAGAACGACGGACGGTGCATAAACAAACGCCCTCTCTTCCTCCTGATTTTCCAGAAAGACCCCACAGCAACCGGATTCGTCCGTTAAAAGATCAATCACAAAACAACCTTCCCTCACTTCGATTTCCGGAGTGGACTGAACCCGGTTCTGCAGCTCCGACGAAATCGCTTTCCCCGTTTGATCGCCGTCCGCGTGCAGGATTCGCCGCCGGGAATGCCCCCCCTCCTTTGTAAAATCAATTCGCCCATCCTGATGATCGAAACCCGTCCCCCACTCAATCAGTTCTCGAACGAGTTCCTGACCTTCCTTCACAACCTCATTGACCAGGTCCTCATCACAGAGTCCTTTCCCAGCTTCCACCGTGTCCCGTGCATGCTTGGCGGGGGAGTCACCCGGGGCCAGGGCAGCAGCGATGCCGCCCAGTGCATAGTTGGTATTACTTTCCCGAAATGTTTCCTTCGTAAGCAATAAAACATCAGCCCCGTCGGCGGAAGCGGAAAGAGCCGCTCGGGCTCCCGCAATTCCGGATCCGATCACGAGCACGTCCACCTGCTCCTGGGGATATTTTTCGGGATGTATGGGAAGCAAATAGCGCGGGGTAAACTGCTGCGTAAACACGGTTGCGTCGACTTCGAAAAAAAGAGAATAACCCTGAGGCCAGGTTGCCTGGCAGCAAAATTGATCCACGTTCTTTGAATGACCGTCAGCGGCATTCGAATTTCCGAGAAAGGCCTAGCATGACAACGTGGTTTTCAGACTGCCATGATATCAGAATCATGTCAGAAGACCTACGAATTCTACCAGCTAAACCAGAATATTGCAATGACTTGACACCCGCTTGCAAACTAACTATAATTTGTTGGATTTCTCACTTCACGGTGCCTGATTGAAATGAACGAGCATTCAATCATAATAAATCACATCTGCAGGAGTTTCTTGTTTTGTTTCATAAACTCTGTCTGAACAGGTAGCACGTTCGTTGCATCCGATTTCTGGTGAGTGAAAAGACCTCGCCCGGGATCGGCCGGGAACGTGCCACCTTTTCAGATGGATCTGAGAGATCGTTTCGTCCCGTGTATATGTAGTAATGAATCACGAATATACGCTTTCATATTCAGGGAGAGCTCATGCGAGAGTTAAATGGTGACTGGAAAGATCTGTTCCGTCTATTTCGTGTATCCCTCCATATTCCAAAACTGCTGCTTTCGGCGTTTGGGTTGATTTTTAGCTTTTTCAGCGTAGGAGCCATTACGTATTCCCTCGCCGTCAAGTATTCGCCCAACCCCGGTGAGCTAAAACCGGATATTACTCACATCAATGATATTATCATCACGGCCTTCGAACTTCCGATCTCGTCCTTAGGACACCTTCTTCGGGCCGGAAACCCTCTCCCGATCGCTCTGTTCTTCGCCGGGTCATTCGTGGCCCTTGTCGCAATCTGGGCCTATTTCGGCACCGCCATCTCCCGAATTGCCGCTCTCGAAATCACTCGGGATGAGCGAATCGAAGTGAACGAATCACTTGCCTACACCCGTGATCATTTCAAAGCTTCCTTTATGTCGTTTTTTCTCCCAATCATCGGGTTCGCAATTTTCTGGATTGTCATCTGGCTGGTTGCTCTGCTTGTGAACGTCCCCGTTATCAATATTTTGGTCATGTTCGGTCTTCCACTGGCAATTCTCGGCGGCTTTATTATGGTGTTGATCCTCGTCGGATCAGGCGGTGGTTTTCCCCTGTTCATTCCGGCAATCTCAGTGGAGGGGACCGATAGCTTTGACGCGATCAGCCGGGGGTTCAGTTATGTGCTGTCGCGTTCCTGGCATTACATCTGGAACTGGATCGTGGCGCTCGCATATGGCGGAGTCTGTACATTGTTCGTCCTGTCCTTTGCGTACATGATTCAGTTTTTCGTCAACTACGTGGGATCGGTGGCCATCAATGAAAGCGTATTCGCATTCGACAAAATCCTGAACATCAACCTGAAACACGCAAACTGGATTACATGGGTTGCCGGAACGGTTTACTACTTCTGGATATTCATTTTCCAGGCTCTCTCAGTGGGGTTTGCCGTCTCGTTTTTCTTCTGTTCCTCCACAATGATCTACCTGTTGATGAGAAAACGAGTCGACGGGATCGACATGGAGGAAGTCTACGAAGAAAGAGACGAGGACGAAGAGTTCCTCTTCGAGGAGGAATCCGATTTTGAAGAAGAGTTCGACGAAGAGGAAGAATCCGATGATACACAGGAGGAAGACTCCGATTCCGAGGAGGAAACGGAGGAAAAAGACGAACAAGAAGAATCGGAACAGGACGAATTTGATTGTCCCGAGCCGGATTGTGACCGAAGCTTTGATTCCGAATTCGGCCGGGATCAGCATCATCGAATGATGCACCAGGACGACGACGAGGAATAATCTCGATTTCTCCACGGATTCGGTTTCCGATATTGCCTCTTTTGATTTCAATAGCAAACGGGTGCAATACGCATCGCGTGCGGTACCGATCATCCTGCTGACGGCTGTTTTCTTTCTGCCGGGATGTGTCGAACGGAAGCTGACTGTTCAGACGGAACCGGAAAACGCGCGTCTGTATCTTGATTATCGTAGCCGTGGGACCACCCCGGTCACCCTTCCGTTCAGCCATTATGGTTCACGAGCCGTGAGGCTCGAAAAAAACGGTTATATCACAAAACGAACGTCGCTGACCCTCGAGACCCCCGTCCACTCGTACTTTCCCATCAGTCTTTTCACGGAAGTACTCTATCCGTTTACCATCAAGGACCATCGGACGTTCACCTTCAAACTAAGCCCCAAAACCCTTCCCGCAGACCTATCCGTCGAAGAACGTCGAAAGAAACGGGAACAAAAACGCTCGAAAACCCTTAGACGAGCGCGGGATCTGAAAAAACGAGCACCAGACCAAACCCAACAAGATCCTTCGAACTCTAAATGATCTCCCGCATTCCTGAGTTACGAGACGCCCGTGTCACGGTCATGGGACTTGGCCTGCACGGTGGTGGAACCGGTGTCACGCATTTCCTCCACGAGCACGGAGCGGACGTCACGGTAACGGATCTGAAACCCAGAGAGGAGCTGACGGAGAGTCTTGACCAGATCCGGGACCTCGATATCCGGCTCGTTCTCGGAGGACACCGTCGGAAAGACTTTTCGTCAGCGGACCTGATCGTGGTCAATCCGGCCGTTCCCGAAGATTCCGAATACCTCGAGATTGCCCGAAAACATGACGTGCCGCTGGAATCTGAAATGAATCTATTCGTCAAACTCTGCCCCGCGCCGATTATCGGGATTACCGGGACCGCGGGAAAAAGCACAACGACGTCCATGATCGGATCGATCCTCGAACAAAACCCCGACAAAACTGTTCACGTCGGGGGAAACATCGGTCGATCGTTACTTCCGGATGTGAAGCAGATTGAAAAGAACCACGTTGTCGTTCTTGAGATTTCCAGTTTCCAGCTTCTTCACCTCAAGGAAATTCAGTGGTCCCCTTCCACGGCGGTCATCACCAACCTTGCCCCGAACCATCTTGACCGTCACGGTACGTTCGAAAACTATCAAGAAGCGAAGCGCAGTATTCTTCGCTATCAGTCTCCCGGTGACCGTGCTGTGTTGAATGCGGATGACGACATTGTCTCTTCATGGGACGATGAAACACCGGCTTCGGTCAGCTATTTTTCGATCTCACACTCCGTCCAGCCTGGAGCGTGGCTGAAAACCAGCACGATCGTTTATCGATCTTCGGAACAAAATGGGTACGAACCCATCATGAGCGTTGATCAGGTTCCCGTTCCGGGACCGTTCAATGTCAAAAACGTTCTTGCCGCTATCTGCGCCACGTATCCTGAAATGGCCGGGAAAGAACAAATCCGAACGGGGATCACGGAATTTGAACCGCTTCCTCATCATCTCGAAACCATTCACAAAAGCGAAAAAATCACGTTTATTGACGATTCGGTCTCGACCACTCCCGAAAGTACGATCGAAGCCGTAAACGCTCTCGCTTCGGAACGCGTGGTTGTCATCCTCGGAGGATACGACAAAGGAGCAAATTTCACTGATCTGGTGAATGAAGTTCGTGAACACACCTCCGGTGCGGTTCTGATCGGAGACACTGCAGATCTCCTCGAAAACCAGCTTCGGCAACACGCCGACCGGTACCCCATCCAACGGGCGGAGGATCTCGAACAGGCGGTCCGGTTGTCAAAGGAATTACTCCAGCAACAAACCGGTATTATCCTCCTTTCCCCCGCCTGTGCGAGTTATGACATGTTTCGAAACTACCGTGAGCGCGGTCACGAATTTCAGGAAGCCGTCGAACGACAAACATGAAAAGCCCCTCCTTCACGGCAACAAAATACGGTACGGTAGGGTTGGCCACAATCCTTCTTTTCATCCTTCCCACCGTTGGGGTCACAGGAAAAAATACAGGGGTTATCCCGTTCCTTCTATCCCCCCTGATCATCGCTCTGTTTCTTCCCTACCTTTTAGCCGCGGATAATTGGTATAGTGGAAAAAACTTAACGGTTGTACTGTCGTACCCACTCCTGATTTTTCTTCTCTTTCTCCTTTCCTATATTCGCTTTTCCTCTCCCCGTTTACCGGCCTGTGTTCGTGGAGTGCTCTTTCTCTACAGTTTCACGATCGCGCTGACGGGCCTGGCCGTCCTTCTTTACGGTTTCGGATGTAAACCCTTTACAGTTCAATGGCTAAGCACATTCGTCGCCCTTCTGGTCCTGGGCAGTATCGTTATTCTCTCCCCCATCATTGATCGATATTATGCCAATCCCGGGATCCGAAGACTGCTCATTTTAATCAGTACCCGGGTGAATCCCTTTCTCGCAATGGGTGGTGATATCTTGAATCAAGATCTTCTTCGAGGGACGGTCCTTTACAAGCACCTCTCAATAGGCCGCTTTTATTCTTACTCCGCCCCCCGGTGGGAAATTCTATCAATCGGATATTTACTGATGGGAGGATCAGCCGGAGCAGCTGGTTGTTACCTGTTCAGAAGCCCAATCGAATCGGACTCGAAACCTTGAAACTTCTTCTCTCGTTTGATTGAATGAACGTTGTCTGTTGAGTGATCAACATCTCTCTCACGAAAATTCTGGTGGCGTAGCCAAGTGGTAAGGCGGGGGACTGCAAATCCCCTATACATGGGTTCAAATCCCATCGCCACCTTCTAAACTGGTTGGAATGTGTTGGTTGACGAAACGTTGTCAGGAAAAATTTTTTCTGCCGCCGTTCCGTTTATACCTCGGTATTGGTATTGGACATATCCAGTTCCACGACCTCTTCAGCCGCTGATTCTGATTCGTCCGTTTTCTCGGTAGCGGAATCTTCAGGGGAATGATCCGAGTTTGATTCGAATTGAAGGAAATCGGCCCGGATCGGTTGCTTGATTTCACCACGCACTGGTAGTTCCGGAATCGACGGTTCCGGTTCCCCCTCTTCATGACCGGTTTCGGCTTCCACAGGCTGTGCATCTTCGTACGATTCGGTCGGTTCGGTTTGTTCCGAAACGTCCGCCTGATCTTGAACCTGCTCGTCGCGGGGCTTGGTCTGAATCGATCGTGCTTTCGGCGAAATGGAACGAATCTCCACGTCCTCTCCACATCCCGGACAGGAAACCATGGACCGGAAGGCTTCTCTTCGAAGAGCAACAGACCACCCACCATTTTGATCTGCGGTGACGGTCGGTTCCTGGGCCCAGACAACCATCGACAGATCTTCCGGAGGAGAAACCGAAAGACGGAAGGTTAAACCTTCCTTTGATAATTCCTGAAGCGAAGACTTGAGTTTCGCCATATCGGTGCCGGGCAATTCCACGAATTGAAGGGGAGCACGTTTTAAGATCTGAATGCTCCTGCGGACTGGCACCGGAAACAGGGAAGACAGATGACGCGCCGCTTCGCGAAGATCCGAGGGATTCGCCGGCGCTTCCTGAATAATTAATGCGTACGTTGAATTCTGATCAGTCATATGAAGTTCGTAGATTGAATCCCAAATCCTGTATCACTTTTCAACCCAAATCGTTTCACCCAATAAAGCAAAACAATGTTTGCCTAACTGGATATTTAGAATACCGTACATTCATTGTTCAATCAAATGATTTCTACAATCTGAGCGGTGGGGTTTTAATTTCTTCCTCAATCACGTATCTTATCTGCGGATTGATATCGCGCAAAGCCTGATTGATGAGCCCACCCGTTTTTATGTCTCAACCTAAATTCTGCAAAACTCAGAATGGACTATTTTAATTACAAAAACGGCGAACTCTACTGCGAAGATGTGCCTGTGGAGGAAATTGTCAATCGGTACGGAACCCCCTGCTACGTTTACAGTCGAAATACGTACCTGGAACACTTCCACCGATTAAAGGATGCCTTCAGCCATCTTGATCCGCTTCTTTGCTACTCCATGAAAGCCAATTCGAATCCAACTCTACTGGATGACCTGAATGAACGGGGTAGCGGGTTTGATGTGGTATCCGGTGGTGAACTCACCATGGCGTTAAATACGGGGGTGAATCCGAAAAAGGTTTTTTTCTCCGGTGTGGGTAAAACGAAAAAAGAACTTCAACAGGCAATCCAGGCCGACATCCTCGCCATCAACGTGGAATCAAAGGGAGAACTGGAAGCGACTCAGTCCCTCGCTCGTTCGTCGAACCGCACCCCCGGAATCTGTGTACGAGTAAATCCCGACGTTGATCCGGAAACCCATCGATACATAACCACCGGCAAAAAAGAAAATAAATTTGGCGTCGACCCTGAGACTGCAAAACAGATGGCCCGGACCGCCATAAGATCCGATGATCTCCTGTTTCGAGGGTTGCACAGTCACATCGGATCCCAGATCACGGACGTTGAACCGTACAAGAAAGCGGTCTCCCGCAATGTGAATCTTCTTAAAGAACTTCAGGAAGAGGACCCCGACGTTCGACTTCTTAATATGGGAGGAGGATTTGGTATTCACTACAAAGATCAATCCGCACGAACCGCCGCGGAGTTTGCGGACGCTGTCACGCCGATCCTGGAAGGCGAGCCGATCGACGTGACACTTGAACCCGGACGGTTTATCGTTGGAAACGCCGGAATTTTGCTGACGGAAGTGCTCTATAAGAAACCTTCAATCGAGCGCACGTTTGTCATCTGTGACGCGGGCATGAACCATCTCATTCGCCCCGCTCTGTACGATGCCTACCACCGGATCTGGCCGGCCGAAACCGATCCTGAGGTCTCGGGACGAGCACCCAACGAGGAAAACTGGGACGGTGAACTGGTGTCCTCCAACGTCGTCGGTCCAATCTGTGAGACCACGGACTTTTTCAGTCAGGAACGGGATCTGCCACCGCTTGATCCGGGAGACCTTGTCAGTGTGTTTTCAACAGGCGCGTACGGCTACTGTATGAGCTCTCATTACAACCTCCACCCGCGCCCGGCGGAGATTCTCGTGGAGGACGACCGATTTAAACGCATCAGTCGCCGTGAAAATCTGGACGATATGACCAAGCAGTTCATACGGAACGGAGAATGGGAAAGCGCGTAACCGTCCCTCCTCAACAGTTGATTTTTTCACTCTCAACCCCGTTAGGAAAGATCCCATCTGAAAAGGGGGAGGCACTCGCTGACATTTCAGCGAGTGTTCGGCAGGAAGTTCCGAACGGAAGAAACCTCCGCAGAGGCTCCTTCAAGCCCCTGAAAACTGTTTTGATATTCACGTCTCGAGGTTGGATCTTGATTGGTCGGACGACCGTGCTCCTGGACGGTGCTCGTTTCGTGTACATTTTGAAGATCGGGCCGAAACCTTCAGGTCCCAGCTCACCAGGCCGCTTTCCTGGATTTGAAATGAATGGAATATTCTGTATAATTGCACCATATCCGAGTAACCCGGGGGTTCTGAAGATCCCCCGGCTCCATATTTTTTATTCATGAATCATGTCTCAAGTGTTTCTCGAGCACCCACAATAATGGAAGAATTGTCCCCGAAAAAACTAATTCAGGCTGGGGTTCATTACGGACACGACACAAGCCGTTGGAACCCGAAGATGGAGCCCTATATTTTCAGTGCCAGGAATAAAATTCATATCCTCGATATCCGTGAAACTCTTCGGGGTCTTATCGTAGCGAAAGAATTCATCCGAAACGTCGTGGCCCGGGGAAAAGACGTACTTCTGGTTGGTACCAAATATCAGGCCCGGGAATTGATCCGTCGTAAAGCAAAAAAACATGACGTACCCTATGTGGTCGACCGCTGGCTGGGGGGAACACTGACCAATTTTCAAACCATCCGAAGCCGACTGGACCGACTGGAAGAAATTGAACAGTGGGAAGAAGATGGTACCCTCGATCTCTACAGCAAAAAAGAACAGGCGGCCATTCTGCGTGAGAAACGTAAACTGATTCGGAACCTCGGCGGTATTCGGGACCTTGAAGATCTCCCCGGAGCCATGATCGTCATAGATCCGTTGATGGAAGAAATTGCGGTCAGAGAAGCGAACCGCAAAGACGTTCCGATCGTGGCTTTAATTGACACCGACGGTGATCCATCCGAAGTCGATGTCCCGATTCCGTGTAATGATGAAGCGATGAGGGTGATCGACATTATGCTGGATCACATCATTGAGGCCGTTGAAGAAGGGCGCGAAGCCCAGGCAAAGGTTTACGAGGAAGAACAGGAAAAACAAGCCCGGGAACTTCAGGAAGACGATGACTTCCCGGCCGAAGATCAGGAGATTGAAGAATCAGACGAAACACGATCCCAGGAAGTAAATTCCGAGGAGAGCGAACAGGAAACCTCGGCCACGTCCACTTCTTCAAAAGGTGATGAAGCCGGGGAACCGGATCAAACACGTGAAGAGGAACCTGTTTCCAAATAGGACCTCCTTTTCTTCGGTTGATGAAACCTGGAATTTTTAGATGGAACGATTAGATCCCATGCTTTAAACGTTCTCCGTTTTCCAACCTGGTACTTCGTTAGACCCATCTGAAAACGAGAGATACTCCCTGGGATCTCGGCGAGTGTTCCGCAGGAAGTTCGATCGGAAAAAACCCCATTGCAAATGAAACAAAGGACGTGAGGTTTCGTCACTTCTGGTCCTGAGCCCGTCCGCAGGCGGAACGCCGTAGGACGATGAAAACAGGACACAACTTCATGTTGCATGATCTTTTCAACCAAGGGGTTTTCCCTAGAAGATTCCTGCAGCCACCCGCACGTAGTGCGTTGTAGGAAATGAATGCCTGAATGACATTCATTCCCTCAACACGAAGAAGAAAGGATCCGGATTTCTCGCGTTGTCATGCTAGTATTCGAGTCGAATTTTCCATCCTATTTCATTACGTAAAAGGTTTACAGGAGTAAAACCATGAGCGATGTCGGAATGGATCAGATTAAAGAACTGAGGGAACGGACCGGAGCCGGCCTGATGGATTGCCGTGAAGCTTTGCGGGAAATGGACGGAGACATGCAGGATTCCGTTAAGTATCTTCGTGAGAAAGGAAAAGAGGTGCTTGATGAAAAATCCGGCCGTAAAACGCGGGAGGGACGTATTGGCACCTATACTCATGGTAACGGAAAAGGGGGAGTTCTGGTGGAAGTGAATTGCGAAACGGACTTCGTCAGTCAGAACGATGAGTTCGGAGAACTGGTCAAGGAACTCTGCCTTCAAATCTATGGAATGAAACCGTCGGTCATCGAACGCGAGGATCTTGATCAGGAGGTGATTGAAGAGCAGAAAGAAATCTTTGAAAAAGAAGCCCGCGAAGAAGGAAAACCCGACGACGTCATTGACCAGATCGTGGAAGGGCGAATGGAAAAAAAATTTTACCAGGAATTTGTGCTCCTCGAACAACCGTATTTCAGGGACGACGAAGGAGATCAGACCGTCGAAGACATGATCCAGGAATACGCTCTTAAATTCGGGGAGAACATTACGGTTCGTCGGTTTGAACGATTCGAAGTAGGTGAAGAACTCGACCAGGATATGGGATTAATCCAGAACGAAAAGGACGAGGACGACGATTCCTGATGTCTCGAGGTAAATACGAACGGGTCATACTCAAAATAAGCGGGGACGCGTTTGGCCCCCGTGACGGCAAAGGTATCGACACGGCCGAAGTCGAATCCATTGCCAGACGAATTATCGAAGCACACAAGCTTGGAACGGAACTTGCCATCGTGGTGGGAGGGGGCAACATCGTCCGCGGAGCCGAATTCCAATCAGACGCCATCACAGCTGCTACCGCGGACTATATGGGAATGCTGGCAACAACAATTAACGCCCTCAGCCTGCAGGATACCATTGAAAGCTATGGACCTCCGACCCGGGTCATGACCGCTCTTCCAATGCAGTCGGTCGCCGAACCGTTTATTCGCCGGCGGGCCATTCGTCACCTTGAAAAAGAGCGTATTATCATCCTCGCGGCCGGCACCGGGAATCCTCATTTTACCACGGATACCGCGGCCGCGCTTCGGGCGACGGAAATCGGAGCCGGAGCGGTCTTTAAAGCAACAAAAGTGGACGGCGTTTTCGACAAGGATCCAAATCAGCACAAAGACGCCAAACGGTTCGAAACGATCCCGTACATGGACGTTCTGAGCAGGAATATTCAGGTCATGGACTCGACGGCCATCTCGATGTGCATGGAATATGAACTTCCCATTATCGTGTTCAATCTAAAAAAAGAAGATAATATCCTTCGTGCCATCAAAGGTGAAACGATCGGGACGTTCATCGGCCCCGATGTCAAATCAAACATGCATCCCGTAGACTAGTAGACTTCTAAAAACCCCTGCAACGTCAGCAAAACGTGTTTTATTGAAGAACGCGGAGT
>CAZSFH010000064.1:0-4106 GCA_964606115.1 uncultured Planctomycetia bacterium
TTGCAGCCTACCCGTTTATGAAGAACTGAGGACGCGTATTTCTCGCGTAGTCATGTTAGACCCATCGAAAATAGTACGTTCCCTTAGCCTTTCACTGCTTCACGAAATTGCTCCACTTCGTTTTCTGTTCCCACCACGAACAATTCATCGTTTTCCTCAACCCTGAACTCCGGTGATAAGGATGTGTGCATCGTTCCGTTACGCTTGATCGCGAGCACGATCAGGGTTTTATCCGAATGTTTTCCCATGGACTGAAGCGTTTTACCGACAAGGTCTCCCGGATCGACCTTTTGAATTGTGATGTCCAGTCGATACGTCAGCAGGTTTTCTCCCAGCGCTTCTCCCGCGATCAGCTGGCTGCACACATGATCCAGCGCCTGTACATAGTTGGCACCGGCCCGGTACATGGATTCGGCGGCCGGCCCTTCGTTGACCTGGGTGAGTATTTCAAGCGAGGGGTTGAGTTTTCTTGCGATAATCGTGACCATGATGGCCACATCATCATCGGACACGGTCACGAGAAGAAAAGAAGCGTCCTCGATCCCGGCTTCATGCAGAACGTCCGGATCCATTCCGTCTCCGACGATATCCACGTGTTCGCGTTCAAGGTCGTTAACGACGGTAGGATCCACACCGTGTTCCAGTAGTGTTTCCCGTGCGGCCTCCCCCTCATTTCCATACCCGATAATTAATACCCGAACTTCTTCCTCGGACATCCGAGCCGTTTCGATTTCGGTCTGTTCGCTCAGTGATTCCAGGTCGGATCGAGTTCCTGCAGCGACAAGAATATCGTGTTCCTGAATACGGATATCGGGCTCCGGGGAGCTCTGAAATTGACCATCACGCCAGATTCCGATGACGTAAGCTCCCGTTTTTTGACGAATCGACGCTTCCTCCAGGGTTTGTCCAATGAGCGAACTGTTTGAGAACACCGGGAGTTCTTCGATTTCGAGGTGGTCTTCCAGTTCCGGTTGCACGTCAACGTGTTTGCCGAGCGCGGAGAGAATTTTGTGTGCAAGTGTTTCACCGATGATTTCCCTCGGATAAAAAACTTTGTCGATCCCCGCCGTTCTGAGATGTTCGGACCGTTTCCGTTCCCGAGAAATGGCAAGTACCCGGATACCCGGATTTACGTCCTGTAGAACAAGTGAGGCGGTGGCCGAAAACTGATCGGTTCCATCCAGAATGACAAGGGACGCTTCTGAGACTCTCGCTTTTTTCAGCACCTCCGGCTCATCGGGGGCACCGTGAATGACCTTTTTATTATCGTGATAAAGGTTTGTTACAGTTTCTCGGTCCGGTTCAATCAGCACATATGACCGATCACGTTCCGCGATCAGATCCATAAGAGAGTCGGTCATCTGGGTGTGCCGTGAAAGCACGATGTGCTCTCCGGGTCCCCGGTACTGAACAGGAGGGTTTACCTGAAAACGTTCCTTGATCCAGGGACCGACGACAATTGGAAAACTGATCAGGATAAGTCCGACGCCGGAGATTTCGGTAAAAATCACGAGTGCGATCATCCAGCTGGAACTCCAGGGAGCATCCTGACCGTATCCCACCGTCGTCATAGTCTGAATGACGAATTCGAGGGATTGCAGGAAGGTACGTGTTCTTCCTTCCAGCATGTACATCCCCCACCGGTAAAGGAAGGAGAGGAGAATGATTAAGCTCAGGGTTACAAGCACCAGCGCCAGAATGCGAACGTTTAATTTCTTCATGAAACGCCTGGGATACGATCAGGATCGAATAAGACTATAGGCACTGGTCAAGAAGATGCTGGACGTGTTCCGAGAAATCGTTTATGCGAGACGTAACCAATTCGACCAGTGATTTTTCCGGATCATCAACCAGTGGACTTAGATCCATACCGAAAATAAGCTGAGTTGCATCGTCCACGTCGTGTGATTCAAGAAAGGTTGCATTAGCACGACGCCGTCCGACTGCGGCTTGATCATAACGCTTTCCCCCGGTAATTTGAGAGTCGAACACCTGCAGGAGGGCGGTGGAGAGATTTTCTCGATCGCTCACGTCGAACACCACTTTCTGATCGTCCGGGAGCCAGTCAAGATCTCGCCAGATCTCACAGCCATAAACGGACTCAGGACGATCGTTCGCCGGGAGCTCTCGAAGCGCCCGGAGGACCGTCGATACGACTCCGATGTGAGTGCTGTGTTTGTCCGCCGGATTGTGAGTATAGAGAACCGTCGGGGAGGTCTTGTGTATGAGGGTACAGAGATCTGACTGCGGCCCCCGTGCATCCGCGTTCCGGACTCTCGAACTTTCGTAATCGAGCTGAACGACGGAACTGTATTCACCTATGAACGCAGCCTTTCGCTGCTCCTTCCTTCGGACGGCACGTATCTGTTGATCATCGTAATCACTGTATGGGCCCGATCTCGCGCATCCTGTCCCGTCCGTCATGGTGATGCCGGTGAACCACCGATCCTCGCGTCCGAAGCAGGTTAGGATTCCATCAAGCGCCATCACCTCGAGGTCGTCTGCGTGCGCACCGACTCCCAGATGCGTGGTTCGCTCAAGGGCCTGATCCCCGGCGGATCCATCCGGAACGAAGAAATCCGCTGTGTCGTTCGTCAGTGAGACGGACATGATTTACGGATGTAACCCTCGTAGCTCAATTGCGTCAGCGACACGTTCGATGGCTACCATGTACGCGGCCGTGCGCATGGAAACTTCTTCCGTTTCACGCCGTTCGTAGACGTCTTCGAAGGCCTGATCCATCAGGTCACGGAGTCTGATGTTCACTTCCCGTTCGCTCCAGAACTGGTGTTGGAGTGCCTGCACCCATTCAAAATACGAAACCGTTACACCACCGGCGTTACAGAGGATATCAGGAATCACAAACGTTTCTTTTCCTTCCAGGATCTGATCCGCAGCGGGGGTCGTTGGACCGTTGGCTGCCTCGGCGAGGATACGGCAGGATACGTCTTCCGCGTTCTCCTCCGTGATCACATTCCCGAGGGCGGCGGGAATCAGAACGTCACATTCCAGCGTGAGAAGTTCCTCATTGGAAATCATCTCGGCGTTTTCGAATTCCGTCACCGTTCCCGTCCTGTCTTTGACGTCCGCTACGGCGGATGGATCAAGTCCGTCTTCCCGGTAGATGCCTCCCTGAGAATCACTGACCGCGATAATAGAAGCTCCCTGTTGTTCGAGAAGAAGGGCCGCGTGGCGGCCTGCGTTTCCGAATCCCTGAATGACCACTCGCTGATCGGAAATGTTTTTGCCACGTTTTTTTAATGCTGACTGAATTGTACAGGTCACTCCGCGTGATGTTGCTTTCAGACGTCCCTTGGAGCCTCCAACGGCGATCGGTTTTCCGGTTACCACTCCGTGTTCCGTGTGGCCTTCAGTCATACTGTACGTATCCATGACCCAGGACATGATTTGAGGGTTCGTGTTAACGTCCGGGGCGAGAATATCGACGTGAGGACCGATAATCAGGTTGATCTCCGACGTGAAACGGCGCGTGAGACGTTCAATCTCGGTCTCCGACATTGTCTTTGGATCACAGACAATACCACCTTTTGCTCCTCCAAACGGCAGATCCATCACCGCCGTTTTCCAGGTCATCCACATCGCCAGGGCTTTGACTTCTTCTTCGTTTACGTCCGGATGATAACGGATCCCCCCCTTTCCCGGACCACGGGCGAGGTTATGCTGAACCCGGAATCCGTGAAAGACCTCAATGCTTCCATCGTCCCGTTCGATCGGGCAGGAGACGTTTAGAACACGATTCGGATATCTCAGGAGCTGATGAATGTCATCGTCAAGGGACAGGACGTGCGATACGTCGGCCAGTTGCTGTCTAGCGATGGTCCATGGATTATATTCGTTCGACATCGTTCCCTGTTCCAACACATGAATTAAAATAATGGAGTTTCTTCGGAATTTGACACTTCCTGTAGGTTAAACGAAAGAGGAGATCAATAAATTGCATCTCGTCCTGTCTCATCCGTACTGATACGGATCGCATCCTCCACTGAAAGAACGAAAATCTTTCCCGCACCGATCTCACGTTTCCCCGCAAGTTCTTTTAGTTCGCTGATCACCGGCTCAACGAGGGATTGGTCGAGAACAATTTC
>CAZSFH010000064.1:4116-12908 GCA_964606115.1 uncultured Planctomycetia bacterium
CCTTGGTACGTTTTTCAAGCTCCACCTCCTCGTCCTCCGCTTCTTCACTTCTTCGACCAAAACCGTTGACGGTACTCACGGTCATACCCGGAACCCCTTTTTTGAGCAGAAACTCACGGAGATCATCCATTTTCGACGGGCGCAGGTAACATTCGATTTTGCGTAACATAGCCGATTGCCTCTTTTGATTGGGTAAAACAGGACACACATGTGGTATCCCACGTGCCAGCCGTGCCGGATTTCATACGGGGCTCACATGTGATATCGGGAGAATGCTGCAGTATATTTTAACCACCGTCAGATTAAAAGATTTGGGGATTATTCGGATGAATCGTTCCGGGTTGCAGATCGCTTTTCAGAACGAGTTTTTCTATGATACAATAAAGATTCCGGAACAGAATCCAGCACCCGTGCCGGAGCAAAAGGGGTATTGAACAACGACTGCAATTCGGTCCGTCGAAGAGATAACCCCCGATGATCTTTAACCTTCTAACACAGCGATGATGGAGAACGAAAAGCAGAATGTAAAAAAACCGTATGTCGGAGTTTTGATGGGAGGGATTTCGAATGAGCGTGAGGTCTCCCTTGAAACCGGTCAAGCCGTGGCGCAGGCCCTTCGGGAAAAAGGGTATGACGTGGAAGAGGTGGATATTCAGGGGCGGGATATACCGGCGCTGGACCGGGACGACTTTGACGTGTTTTTTGTTGCTCTTCACGGAGAGTTCGGGGAAGACGGTCAAATTCAGTCGTTGATTGAGGAACGTGGAATTCCATTTACCGGCTCCGGATCGGAAGCCTCGCGGCTCGGAATGGACAAAATTTCCTCGAAAAAGATTTTTCGAAAACAGAATATTCCAACACCTCCTTTTCACGCATACCTCGAAGGAGACGAACCGGTGCCTCCTCCATGTGGATTGATGCACGGTCTGTCGGAAGGGGATGGTTTCGTTGTTAAACCCCGTTCACAGGGAAGCAGCATCGGTATTTCCATTGTGGAATCCCGAGAGGAAATTGGACCGGCCGTCCAAAAGGCCCGCGAAACTGAACCCGACGCGCTCGTCGAACCCCGGTATGAGGGTCCCGAGGTGACCGTGGGTATCCTTGATGGGGAACCGCTTCCGGTCATTCAGCTCGAGCCCGCCCGTGAATTCTATGATTATACCGCCAAATACGAGGATGCACGAACCGGGTACAACCTTGATCCCGATCTGCCGGATGATTTACTCCGCGAAATACAGGAAGTGTCGGTTCGGGGCTATGAAGCGCTGGGATGCGAAGGACAGGCCCGGGCGGATTTGATCCTTCATGACCATCAACCCTACCTCCTGGAAATCAACACCATTCCGGGCATGACCTCCCACAGTCTACTTCCCAAAGCCGCGACCAGGGCGGGCATGGATTTTCCCGAACTGTGTGAACGGATTCTTCTCTCGGCTCTGAACGACGGTGCTAAACCGTAAACTCCTCCGCGTCCACGTCTTCAGTGTCTTCAATCACCTGGTCATGGAAGGTCCCGATGAAGATCAAAAGTACGACACCTGCGAATACCGCGGGAATCATCCAGAATTGTTGCCAGTCCGTTGGAGCAAGAGATTCCTGACCCGCCAGAAAGTAATTGTACAGCTTTCCAGCCAGCTGTGCCCCGAGGAACATGCCCACCCCATAGGTCAAAAGAACAATTAGACCCTGCGCTTGACCCTTTATTTCCTCGGAAGCCGTTTTGTCCACATAAATCTGGCCAGCTACAAAGAAAAAATCATAACAAATTCCATGAAGAGCGATACCGCCAATGATCATCCACGTGATTCCCTCCGGGGCCCCCAACGAGAATAGACCATATCGGAGAACCCATGCTCCCATACCACCCGCAAGCATCCATTTGACCCCGAGCCGGATAAAAAAGAATGGCATCAGAATCATGAAAATCACTTCGGACATCTGTCCAATCGATTGCGTGGCAGCGATACGGGAAAATCCGGTATCCTGAAGGAAGATCTGGGTAAAATTATAGTAAGCTGCGAGGGGGATGGTAATCAGGACAGAGCAGACCAAGAACACATAAAAAGACGGACTTCCCAGTTTTTTTAGTGCTTCCAAACCAATGATGCTTCCAAATGAAACGGACTCTCCTTCTGCGGGCGGTGGAGTATGAGGAAGGGTGAATCCATAAAGTCCAAGAACAGCGCTGCTACCGGCAGCAAGATAAAGTGGAAGAGCCGTTTGTTCCGGTTTAATGTTCTCAGAGACAAACTGGACCAGGACAAAACTGATGACCAGACCTGAGACAATCCATCCAACGGTTCCGAAAACCCGAATCCATGGAAAATCCTTTTCTTGATCATCAATATTTTGAAAAGATATTGAATTTGATAAATTAATGGTCGGCATGTAACAAAGGTTATATGCTAGAAGAATCAGGATGAAAATAATGGGCCGATCGGTGAATAGTGGGGCAATAAACATAAATCCTCCGCCGATCAGGTGCAGTACCCCGAAGACTTTTTCAGAAGGAAAATATCGATCAGCTATAAACCCGACAAAGAACGGGGCGATCATGGCCGAGATCGGATTCACGGTAAAGGGCCAATGGGTTAGATCTCCCATTCCATGATTGGACATGTAGACTGCAACTGTGACATACCATGCCCCCCAGATGAAATATTCCAGGAACATCATCACACCCAGTCTGACATTCATCAGGTATTTCATAATTATCCTCCAAAATAGTGAGTTTTTGATTTTAAAACGAGAACGTATTATACATGTGTTCGTATGATTTGGTGGAACCCATTACCCCTTCGGTGACTTGTTTGCCAGGCGGTCGTTTTCATTCCGAGATACCTGCAAATCAGGAAACTATGAATAATCATAATAAGGAAGACGCGGATCTTTCAAATGCGAAATACATCGTTTCCCTTATTCAGATCGACGGCGGTCGCCACGTACGCCATCCGTGGCCCGAGGGAGAGGAAGATCTTCTCATTGGAAGGAGTGATGAATGTGACATCACGATTGATAACTCAAAGGTGTCACGAGAACACTGTTCGATTACTGAATTGACCGAAAACGAGTTTCTTGTGGTTGATCTTGATTCAACAAACGGGACCTGGTACGAAGGGGGAGAAATTACGGAACAGGAGATATCCCTGGATGAGAAAATTCAGGTGGGAAACTATCTTCTGAAAATCACGGATCTCCAGTGGTCCGACGTAGAGGGACAACAGGGGGATCTTGAAGAAAGTGAAGGGCGGGGAACAAGAGATACCGAAGAGACGGATGAAGGGGACGAGTTTTTATTTTAGACCTCAGGGAACGTCAGTGGTCCGGTGTTTCTGAAGTGTTCACCTGATCTTCCCACCGCTTTTCCCACTTCTTTTTTTCGCGATCCCAGTTTTTTTTCAGGCGGCAAAACGATTCAAAGGAGTCCTTCATTACGAATGGGTTGTTTTCCTTTTCCCAACCGATCGTGGAGTGTGGTTTGGGCCCATAGTCGTGACCCGGATAAATTCTGACGTGATCCGGGAATTGCATGAGCACATTGTGAATAGACTCATATTGTTGCCGCGCGTCCGGACCGTCGTTGCTGGTTCCACCTACTTTCCCGACGAACAGGGTGTCTCCGGTGAGCAACCGATCTTCGTTCACCAGAAAACTGCAGGATCCCTCGGAATGCCCTGGGGTATGAAACACTTTTACGTGGAGGTTTCCTATCTCAATCTGATCCTCGTGTGTAAGGTCCTCGTCTGACTCCACCCGGTTCTCCGGATGATTGGCCACTCTAGCTCCGGTAGCCCGCCGGAGAGATTGATTTGCGCTCGTGTGGTCCCGGTGACCGTGCGTGTTCAGAATGTAATCCAGTGTAAGATCATGTTTTTTAATCCGTCCAAGAAACCGCTCGGGTTCGAAGGCAGGATCGACGAAAAGGCCTTGTTTTGTGTTCGGACACCCGATCAGGTAGGAGAAATTTCGTGTCGATTTGGGATTGACCGGAATCTGTTCGAACAAAAGCTCGTCGTTGGACATGGTTTTTACTCGGAAAAATGGGAGATTACTAAAACTCCCCGAATCGTCAGTAAATCGAGTTGCGTCGAAGAGTGCAAAGACCGCCCCGGACGATACCGCCGGTGCTTCCCGTAGGGGGGATGAATGCCTGCAGGGCATTCATTTTTTTCAAAACAAAGAACGGAGATCACGAATTTTTCGCGATGTCACTCCATAGACTCCTTGAGAAGGGTTCAGGATTGGCGGTCATCATTGTATTACTTTATAATAGAAGTCCGAGGATTTCGACCGGGCTCGTTATGGTAAGCTGTTTCAGGATCCGAACACGATTTTCCGATTGGTATAAAGAGGAAGAAATCGCTTTTTGAGGTGTTTCTGAGCTGTGAGTGAAAACGAGAACGAAAAAATGACAGACCTCTCCGCGAAACAGGACCGAGCATCACAGCTCGTCAAGCTGAATCGACGGGTAAAAGATCCGGTTCGACACCTGGAGGATGAGTACGATAACGCAACACTGATTCAGTACAGCGGGTCCGCACTGGTGAACATCCTTCGTTTCGAAGAATCGGACCATCATCCGAACGATGGAATGCTGATGTTCGTTTGTCGTTACTCCGACGAAACCGATACCTATACGCTCGAATGTCATATGGAAGTCAACTATCGAACGGTTCCCGATAACAATGACCGGTACAAGTTCGCACCCGGTCAGTCCGATGTGGATCCGCTGTCCTTTGTCGAGACGAAAATCGAGCAGTTCAAACAGGTGTACTCAGATCCCCCGGAGCTGATGTCGAACTGAACGTTATCGTGCTCCGAAACGTTCATTGAATTCAGTATTTTCCTGGGTTACAATCAACCTGTTGATCTCCCTCCCTTCTCTGGTCTTCTCGTTTGACAGTGATCCCTTCGGAGCAACTATGAGCAAGACGGTCTATTTAAATGGAGCATTCGTGCCTCGTGAAGACGCATCCATTGATATTGAAGATCGTGGGTATCAGTTTGCAGATGCGGTGTACGAAGTGGTCTATTTTTCAAACGGAACGCCGTTCCGGCTCGATGAGCATTTTGATCGGCTTCGTGAATCGGCCTCCGCACTCGAGATCAACCTTCCAGATCTAACCGAACTCAAACAGAAGGTTCTGGAGTTGAAAGAACGAAATGGGATCGGTGACCACTCCGCGAAACTATATCTGCAGGTCAGCCGGGGAACACAGGAGCGACACCACGAAATTACGGACGAGTTGAAGCCGAACGTGGTCATGACCATTTCTCAGTTTGAAGAACATCCGAGTTCTTACTATGAGGACGGTGCTTCGGCAATAACGGTTCCTGATGATCGTTGGGCACGCTGTCATATCAAGACGACGGCACTGGCCTCCAATGCGCTGGCAAAGACGCGTGCCCGGGAGAAGGGATGTTTCGAAGCCCTCTTTGTTCGTGACGGATATGTTACGGAGGGAACCAGCAGTAATGTATTTGTCGTGCAGAACGGGGTACTTACAACGCCCCCACCCAGCAATTACATCTTGAACGGTGTAACCCGTCGCGTCGTTCTGGAGTGTGCTGATGAAATCGGATTGGACGTCCGGGAGCGAAGTGTTCAAGACCGTGAATTATTTGAGTCGGATGAAGTTCTGTTAACCGGTACAACGACTCACGTAATGCCGGTTGTCGAAGTGGATGAAACCATCATCGGTTCCGGTCGACCGGGAGAAATTACGACGTCACTGATGGAAAGGTACCAGGAAAAACTTCCCTGACATATCCTCGCGAGAGATACTCAACGACAGCGTCTTGATGTCGGTGAAGGGTACCGAATATTGTGGAGCTTTTCCCAAAGTAAATAGTTCGTATGCCGGCTCTTCGTAGTTGATTATGAGTCTGATCGGAACTTATTACCCAATCTTTTTTCCCCTTTCAGACGATTTCGACCGTTCAGAAGCGAACTTTTTAGGTCGTTAAGACGCAATAATACTCGGCTACGAATTTGAATTTTGGTTGTGTATAATGGTGGAGTCATGAAAAATTTAGAGGACCAGTTACGGCAAAATGCGGATCGTCAATCCTGGGAAGAGGTCGAAGAGATCTGGATCGGATTGACGGATCAACCACCGGAAGAGATTCAGATTTATCGTGACGTCATCAAGTCCATGGTGGATCTGGATCAGAGCAGGAGGATCCAGGACATGGTTGAACTCCAGGTGAATGCCTGGCGCGAGCGTGGTCAACTCCAGGAAACGTTTCAGCTTATGGAGCCGCTCGTAAAAACCGATCTCCTGACCAGTGATCTCCATTCTGCGTTTCTGGATGCACTTCGTGAAGAGTACAGCGACCATCCGGCACTCGATTTGTGTATCGAGTTGAGTGGTCTGGATGAATCTCCCGCCGATAGTGCATCTTATGAGGATTTTCAATCATATCTGGCATTTCGGCCGGATCGCTACGTTTATCATAGTTCCGGATGGGGAACGGGAAAAATCTCGGATGTGGAAGAAACACTGGAAACTGTGGTCATCGACTTTGAGAACAAGTCAGGTCACCGCATGGATCTTCAGGCGGCAAAGCAGTATCTGACGCTGATTGAGGAACAAGACCCACGGGCCCTTTCGTATGAAGGAGAAGAGCTTGTCCGTGAAAAACTGAACGAATCTCCCGCTCAGTGTGTGGCCGCGTACCTGAAATCACGTAACGCCACGGTTCCGCTCAAAGAATTGCGGAATCTGTTTAAAGACCAGTTTTTCAGTTCAAGCCAGTGGACTTCCTGGTGGAAACGGGCCAAGCCTAAACTTATGGAACATCCGAATATTAAAATGACGGGACAGACCGCCCCGGATTTATCCTATCGTGATGTATCCGTCTCGCCGGCCGACGAGTTACTTGAAAAAATTCGTTACGCGGAGGATCCCCACGCCGTTCGAAAGGCTGTCCAGAACTTTTCTTCCTACCTGAAGGGAAACGACGAGCTACAGGAGAAGGTTGCCGAAGCCCTTGAACAAAAGGCGGATTACTTTCTTACTAAAGCGGAGGAGGGGAAACATCGAGTAGCGTTTACGGAGATGCTCCTTTTTCTGGATCGTAAGACGACCCTCCTCCCCGAACATTTGATCGAAGACGTTGTTCCAAAACTTCTAACACTTGAACCGGATCAAAACGAACGTATTGAGGAACTCAGCCGGCTGCTGAACAACCTGCAAAATCCGCAGGAGCTCGAAAAAATTCTGACGATGATGGAAGTCGCGTTTGACGATGAGCTTCCTCGTATGGAACAGAAACTTCTTCTGAACGTACACGGAGCGGCGTGGAAACGGATATCTCATCATCTGACACGCCGGGGACATGAAACCTTTCTCGAGGAAGCACTTTTTCAGCTCACCGGGGTCCCCGGCACGTTTCCTCTCCCATACCTGAGTCTGATACGATATCGAAATGAGTCGTTCCTGGAGGCGGTGGAGGAATACATGCCGTCCCATGCAGAGATTTTCCGAAGTCTTATCGAGCTCGCTGAATTGGACAGTGATCGGTACCTTCCCTCCGATTGGACGGTTCGAAAATTTACCAAGAAGGTTGAGGACGTGTTATTGAAGAATTTTGATGACATTATCGAACGGGCCACCCAGGCATTTGACCCGGAGGAGTCCCTTAAATTTCGCAATAAAATAAAACGAATGCACGGCTTCAAAGATACGACCAGGGCAAAACTTCTGTCTCACCTGGACGACGTCAAGGAAGAAGCCATGCAAACGGGGCGTTTCTGGGAGAGTGAACTGATTTACTGTACACAGGCCGGAATCGAGGAGCGGCAGGCAACGTACGATGAAATCGTATCCGAGAAAATGCCTGAGAACCAGCGTGCAATTGAAGAAGCTCGGGCTCAGGGAGATGTTAGCGAGAATGCCGAACTTGATGCCGCACTTGAGGAACGGTCCCTTCTCACGTCCAGAGCCCGAAAGTTAAAGAAAGAACTCGAACTGGCAAGAACGTTATCCGACGCTCCGGTACAGGAGAGTGAAGTCCAGCCCGGAACCACCGTGACGCTCAAAGACGAAGAGACCGGTGATTCACTTGAGTATACCATCCTTGGTCCGTGGGATGCTGATCCGGATCAAAACGTGATTTCGTACCAGTCTCCGCTGGCTGAAGAACTCCTGGAATCAGAACCGGATGAGACCCGAACGGTTTCTCTCCCGGAAGGAGACCGGACATTTACCGTCAAAAATATTGAACGGGCTGATCTTGAATAGGTAAATAACGGTTACACAGTGGCTGTTTTCGTTCCGATACTTGTGTAAATAAATTAGCTGTGTTGACAGGAACATACAGGACCTTCTTCAGGTTCACTAAATAAGCCAGCGCGGCCCTCATTGTAGGGGGAATCTGAATCCTGTATAATTTCTTTTCGGCCGTCCCGGTAAATCAATGCATGAAGCTTCTCTGTCGTCCCAAAGTACATCAAACTCGAATATTAGAAGATGAATCCACTGGGGGAAACCGGTTCGAACGATCCATTTCGTTGAGCACCATCTGAAATGGGAATGTGCCACTCCCTGAAATCTCAGCGAGTGCTCTGCAAGGTGTTCGACCGGAAAAACCCCATTTCAGATGAAAGATCACGTGATGTTTAATCACGTCCTGCTTTCATCGTAACTCGTACGGCCCTGACCGGGTATCGTGTTCGACAATGCACTTTATTATGGCATTCATTCCTTCAACACGAAGAACTGAGGATGCGGATTTCTCGCGTTGTCATGCTAGGAGGCTGCTGAAAAACCCCCGCTTCGTCAGTACGA
>CAZSFH010000065.1:0-12883 GCA_964606115.1 uncultured Planctomycetia bacterium
AGGGGTCGATCACGCGGCAACAGAAAATAGGCGTGCCCACGGCGCCGGTGCCGTCCGATCCGACCGCGAAGCTGATGCAGGTCGGCAAGACCGAAACGATCGGCGTCCTCCACGATCATCGTGTTGACGTTTTTCTGATCGAGACCCGATTCAATAATGGTGGTACACACCAACACGTCGATTTCATGGTCGTAAAAAGCGTCCATCACCTGCTCCAGGCGGGATCCCTTCATCTGTCCGTGTGCAATTCGAACCCGGGCGTCGGGCACCAGTTCACGAACCCGCTCCGCCGCGCGGTCGATGGTCTTTACACGATTATGAAGGTAGTACACCTGTCCGTCCCGTTCCAGCTCTCTCAGGAGAGCGTCTCGAATCTGATCCTCGTCGTACGCCATCACCTTCGTGCAAATATTTCGGCGGCCTTCGGGGGGAGTCCGGAGGGTCGCAATGTCCCGTATCCCGAGCAATGCCATGTGGAGGCTGCGTGGAATCGGGGTTGCCGTCATTGTCAGGACGTCAACCGTTGCCCGAAGGCGTTTCAGGGTCTGCTTATGTTCGACGCCAAACCGCTGTTCCTCGTCGATAATCACCAGCCCGAGATCATCAAAGGCCACGTCGTCGGAAAGGAGCCGATGCGTACCGATAACAATATCCACCGATCCCGCTTTCATGTCCTCGATAATTTCTCGCTGTTCCGATTGGGTCTCGAATCGACTCAGCGATTCGATATTGATCGGATAAGCTCCCATTCGCTCCCGGAACGTCCGGACGTGTTGCCGGGTGAGAACCGTCGTGGGAGCCATCATGGCCACCTGCTTCCCTTCCATCACCATTTTGAACGCCGCGCGCATGGCGAGTTCGGTTTTTCCAAACCCGACGTCTCCGGTCAGCATAAGATCCATCGGTTTCGGTGATTCCATCTTCTTCTTGATCATGGCATTCACCCGTTCCTGGTCCGGTGTTTCGCGATGAGGGAACGCCGCTTCGAATTCAGCCTGCCACCGGGTGTCCGGCTGACAGGCGTTGCCCATGCCTCGCTCGCGCATCGCCTGGACTTCGATCAGTTCCTTGCCGAGCTCCCGGACGTCTTCGCTGACGTTCTGTTTTTTCTTCTCCCACCGGGAACCGCCGAGTTTGCTGAGGGTCGGACTTCCGCTTCCCGATCCGAGGTATTTCTGCACGCGATGGACCTCCGTCTCCGGAACCTCGAGGAGGACCGAGTCCTTGAAAAACAGTTTCATCACATGGTGAAGATCACCGTCCTTTTCGGTTGTTTTGACGCCGCCGTATCGTGCGATTCCATGGTCCTCGTGCACCACGTAATCCCCGACTTCCAGCTCAAGGAAATCGTCAATCGGCCGGGTGCCGGCGGCGGACCGCAGGGCGTGAGCCGATTCGTCGTCCCCGTGTTCGGAATGTTCCCGGGACACGACCGCGACGTCGAGTTCCGGCCAGAGAAATCCTCCCGACAAATCTCCGGGTACGGTATGAAAACAAGTGTCTTCATCGTCCTCGATCTCGCTCAAAATTTCCTGCATCCGAAGTCGCTCCCCCTCCGTCGGAGAAGCAATCAAGACGGACGCGGCTTCCTCGCCGATGGTAGCCAGTTTCTCTTTCATTTTCTCCTCGGTATTTCCGAGCGGAGAAAGCGAGCCGAACTGTGCGTTTATTCCGTTCGACTGGTCGGATACCGGTAAGGAGGACAGCGAAATCCGGGTTTCAAATATCGGGTGGGTATTCAGCTCCACGAGTCGCTCGTGAGCGGTTTGATCGTCATGATACCGCTTGATGCGATCTCCTTTGTCAACGATTCGATCGGGTTCGTACCACAGGGCAACGGGATCCTCGTTAAATAGATCAATCAGGGACGGTCCGGTCTCGATCGTCGAGTGACGGTGGAGCACCTGGCGATTCACGAGCGAGAACTGTACGGTCTCACGCGGTTCGTTTGATGTTTGCGTTCCGGGATCGAACGTCCGGATCGATTCGACGGTATCGCCGAAAAACTCAATCCGGAACGGTTCGTCGGTGTCCTCCGGGAACAGATCAAGAACCCCGCCTCGAACGGCGAACTCCCCGGCAACAAGCACGTGGTCCGTTCGGCGGTAACCGAGATCCACAAGCTGTTCGACAAAAGGCTGTCGAGAGAGAACATCGCCGATGGATAGCGTTCGTTCCGTCTCCTCGATCTCATCCGGGGACGGCACGGACTGCATGAACGACAGCAGGGAACAGATCATGACAGGCTGTTCCGCGTTTCGATTCACCCAGTCCAGAAGAGAGGAGATGCGGCTCGACGTCGTCCGTCCGCCGGCCGAATCCTGATCCTCGGATTCGGCGGCGGGAACGCGGTGAGCCGGAACATCAAACATCGTTGTCAGTTCCCGGGTCCGGTCCCCGCAGGTTCGTTTGTCCGGTGTCAGAACGAAAATCGGGCGTTCCAATCTGTTGTGAAGAGCCGCGATGAACGTGCTGGAGGCTCCACCCGGCACGCCGCCCAGACGCGTGGTGGACCCGCTTCGCAGACGTTTCAGAATCGTCCGCGTAAGGGGTTGATTCAGTACTTCTTCCTGGAGTTGGTCCAGGTTCTTGATACCGTTCATCAACGATTAACCATCGATTGAGGGCTCGAACAACATAAGGTTTAAACGAGCCAGAACACTCTCACCGGGGGACTGCCGAAGAATCCCGCTTTGTCAGTAGAACCCAACGAGGTTCTCCGTAGTGTGCGGATTCGCAGGCGACGCAGAAAAGAGCATCGGCGAGATTCCGCAATCGCCCGGAGATTCCAATTGCATTCTATTTCTTTGAGACAAAACGAGTTATGTCGAAGAGCGCGGAGTCCACCGCAGGCAATCGCGATAGAGCATGCATCTGGAACATGGAACACGTGCGATGTAGAAACCCCTTCAGGGTTCCTCTGTTCAGGACCTTCCCTTCCCCGGGGTTTTGCTTCGCTCAACCCCGGGCTACCCTGTATGACCCTTTGAGGTCACGGACAAGTCGATGCGATTCTGGCATCGTAGATGGAACCTCCACAGAATCAATCCGGACCGGTTGAACCATGATCACCGACGGGGTTCTACAGGTCAGCCCGGGCGAAGCCGAGCGATAGCGAGGTGCCCCACGGGGAATAAGATGAGACAAAAAATGAACCCTGAAAGGATTCAGCAAGATGAAATGCGTCGAGTTCGAGTACTTCGGTTTGTATTGAGCCGTTGACGGTATACTCCTTCCGCTGTCGAGTCGATTTGATTTTCTCTCGTTGTTCCGGGGTCTGATAAAAGGCCGCCGATTGATACTGCCGTCTCCGTTCTCGGGAGGTTGGATCGTGGCTGTTCCAGAAGATGCAGTCGGTCCAGGTCACATAAGTTTTAAGAAGCCCATCCGTGTATGAACTACTGTTCAGGGGTCGTTGAAGAATCGTCCGATTGATCCACGTCATCCTCCGTTTCCATTTTATCAGATCTCTCGTCTTTGTTTCTACCTTTTCGAAGCCGCTGCAGATATCGGGTTTTCTTTTCCACATCTTTCCGCGTGGTGATAAACACCACTACGATAAAAATACACAGAAACAGAAGGAACAACCCGCCGAGCAACAACTCCAGCCAGTCCACCGCGTGCATTCCTCCCTGCCGGTTCGGATAACCGGGAGAAAGCCGGTGCGAAAGAAGAAAAATCGTTCGGGCGGCCCTTGTTTTACCCTCGGGCCCGGGTTTTTTGAGCTCATAAATAGGAGATTGGAGAAACAGGCCTTTTCCACGAATATACGTTCCTCTCTCGATCCGGAAGTTCACATCATGGAGAGCGTGAACGGTATACGTAACTCCATTTTCCTGGTCCCGCAGCCAGAATTCCCAGACCTTGAGGTCGTCCGCACCGGGAACGTTCAGCTGACGTCCATACATGTATTGTCCTTTGAACGAAACAATTTTTCCGCGGTGGAGTCGCTTTTCATTTTCGTCCGTCAACCAGCTCGGTTTAATGTCCCTGTTCACCCACCCTTCGAACCGATCCGGTTCTACTCGTTTCAGCTCCCTGATCATCCGATGGTAAAGCGGATGATCCATCGGCAGGGAATTATCACGGTCCAATGACGAGAGTAACTTTCCCCAGTAGGAAATCACCTGTTTCCTGTTGGTGTAATCTTCCGGAGCGGGAATCTTCCGCCAGTTGAACGTTTGTTGATCCTTTTGCCTGGATTCTTCCCCGTTCGTCCCCCCGGACTTCAAAGATCTTTCTTCAGCCTGCTTCGGTCCATCCTCGCCCGGCTGGTTCGTAGAAGCTTCGGCCGTCGTCTTTCGATCCGAATCCAGATTCCTCAGGGTATGAGACATGATCATCGGTACGTTCTGGACCTCCTTCTGTCCCGGCACCTCATTTTCCACGGTGGTCAGATAAACCCCCTCTCCCTCGACCTTCGCGCCGGCACGACGGAGTTTCTCAGAAGGCGTTTTCAGCAGGTGAACGCGAAAGATCAGCTCCTCGTCCGGATGTTCAATCCAGGTTTCATATATTTCAACGGTTTTCTCGTCCGTCCCGATCGGAAGTGGAACTCGATTCGTTTTCAGCACCGTTCCTTGAAACGGAATCACGGAGCCGCGCAGATCGGAGGGTCCCTTTTTGAGTCGCTCCGCTGAAAACGACAGATTGTCCTGCATATAGAGTACAGCGGAGAGCTCGTGCTGGGTGTGATTTCGCAGTTGATGATAGATGGAACTGTAAGCCGTCTCGTCCACGACGGAAGGATCATTCAGGTTTTCAAGGATGATCTTCCAGTGCTTAGCCTGTTCCTGGAGACTTTTCTTCTTGTTCTTCGTTGCACCTTCCGTTTCTTTCTTTTTGTTCGGTGAGGTGACGAACAGAAGGTAGGCAAGCGCCCCTATGACAAAAAGGAGAATCATGGTAAATAGCATGATCCGCCGACCGGTATTGCTTTGTAGAAACGGTTCGCTCCGTTTCCCGTCACTGTGCTCAATCATCGGATATAAGGAGTGCTCCGATCGGGATTTAAAGAGAAAACAGCGTTATCCGCGCAGAATGTCCCGTACATTTTATGACATCGATTCCTTCATTACGAGATAAAAAAATTGATTCCCGGTCCCTGTTTTGTTAACGTAAAATCGCCATTTCTGATGGGGTTTATATCGAGGTTCAGGAGAACGGACCGACCATTATTCAGAAATCGGAATTCATTCGAGTTTCATTCCTTGCCACCGGCATTATAAACGATTATAAATCGTGTTCGTTCGATCGGATACCGAACAAACCATGAGACGAATTGCCCCGACACTGCTGTTTTTTATTTTGCTGATTGGATCCCTCTCTCCCGCCGAAGCTCAACAGTCCCCCGAAAAGCTGGCCCGTGGATACCTTCAAAACAGAGACCCGGCTATCCGGGCGTCACAGGCACGGCTGCTCGGTGAGCAGGAAGTCAACTGGGCGGTCAAGCCGCTCATCCAACTTCTTGAACAGAAAGAACCGGAAAAGGTTCGGACGGCGGCTCATAACGCGCTACAGAAAATCACCGGAAAATCGTTTCCCCCCGAAAAAGAACCCTGGATGGAATGGTATGAGGAAACGGGACATAAACAATTTTCGTCCTCTTCAGCTCCCTCTCCCCCTATTGGTTCCTGGGCCCGGGATTATCTCGATCCGGTGGTTGTTGCCGGAGGAAGTTTTGCGCTTCTGATCCTGTTTGTGATTGCTTTTTCCATCATGGGCGGCTACAAGATGAAACAACTCAAGGAGGTGATGCGGGAAGCGGAAGAGTACGTGGACCAGGCCCAGAAAGTGACACAGTCCTCGGATAAATTTTCGGAGGAAGTTGAACAAAAGAAGGTGGAAATGCGGGAATACCTGTCGAACCTGAAGGAAGAAAAGGAAGGGGAACTTGAGCGTCACACCGAGCTTCTTGAGGAGAACAGCGCTCAGCGAATCCGGGAGGAAATTAGTTCGCTCCGGGAACAGGCCGAGAAGGAAGTGGAACATACGATGAACGATCTACACGAGGACGTCCGACTGAAAATTAAGCGTGAAATGGAGGATCTGAAAGAGGAGATCGAGTCGGAACTGGAGGATATTCATCGGGAATTTGAGGCGGAAGCACACGCGCAGCGGATGTTTTTGGAAGCGTCTCTGTACGACCTGACGGACAAGCCCGACGAAGCGCTCGAGAAATACGATCGGGTGATTGACCGTAAACCGGACCATCACCTGGCCATTCAGCGGAAAGCGCGAGTATTGAATCGGAAGGAACAATATGAAATGGCGCTGCAGGAACTCCAGAATGCCCTCGAGCATTCACCGGAAAGCCCCTCGCTGCTGTACGATATCGCACGGACGTACGCTTTGATGAACCGAAAAGATCGCATGCTCGAATTCCTCGAAAAATCCATTTCGATCGAGTCCGAATACAAGGACGAGGCCCTTAACGACGAGGCCTTTGAGTCATTCTGGGACGACCGGGAATTCAAGGACCTCGCCGAGGCGTAAACGTGGGATTCTTGGAGATCCGGGATTGGCTGGACGGCCTGGCCACTGTCATCTTTCCTTCCTACTGTATTCACTGTCGAACAGTGCTTGAGCAGCCATCCGGCACGTGGTTCTGTGATCGCTGCCTGGCCCGTGTCCGGATGCCGGAGGGAGGACGATGCCAGAAGTGCGGGCAGTACCTTGGTCCAAAGGCAAGGTCCAAACCGTCCTGCACAAACTGCCGGGACCGATCCTTTTCGTTCGAGCGTGTTCACGCGCTGGGTCGCTACCGACCTCCGCTGAAACAGTGGATTCGAATGATGAAGTTCGAACACAAACCGGTCATCGGAGATATCCTGGGTCGTGAACTGGGCAAAAAGCTTGAGGCCGCCGACCCGGAACCGGCGCCGGAGGTCAGCACGGGCATACCACTCCGTCCGTACCGGGAAGCAAAACGCCGATTTAACCAGGCGTATCGAATTGCGTCCGGCATTCGTGATACCGCTGAGATTCCGTTCGCTCCGGATTGTCTGGTAAAAAATAAATCGACCACCCCTCAGGTCCAGCTCTCACGCCATGAACGATTGAACAACCTTTCAGAGGATACATTCGACGTGGCCCGGGCCGGCGTCATCCGGAACAGACATGTGCTTCTGGTGGATGACGTCATGACGACGGGAAACACCCTTGATGTGGCCGGCCGAGCGCTTCTGGAAGGAGGGGCCCGATCCGTCCGTGCCGCGGTACTGGGAAGGTAGTGGATATTTGCAATCGAAGTCGGCTCGAATACAATGGATGTGTCCAGATCCGGCAGCCCGTACACCTGTTCTTAACGGCGGTGTAGCTCAATGGCAGAGCAAGGGACTCATAAGCCCTGTGTTGAGGGTTCGATCCCCTCCACCGCCATCCTTCTCTCTTTTGATTCCCTCCGTTCTCTTTTTTCGTTCAGGAACATCGCTTTCTTCCTTCAAACGGAGCGAGGAACGTTCGGAGGTTTCCGACCATCAGTCTTAACGATTGTCAAGAAATGAAAACCATGCAGCGCACATTACTGTTGATTAAGCCGGACGGGGTTCAGCGACAGCTGGTCGGTCCGATTTTAAGCCGGATCGAAAACAAAGGGTTAAAAATCATTGGTCTGAAGATGATGCAGCTCGACCGCTCCACGGCCGAAGAACATTATGCCCCCCACGAGGATAAGCCGTTCTACGAGGACCTTCTGCAATTTATTACGGCCGGCCCACTGATCGCCGCCGTACTGGAAGGGCCCGAAGCCATTCGTGTCACCCGGTCCCTGCTCGGGGAAACGTTCGGACAGGACGCCAAACCGGGGACCATCCGGGGGGATTTTGGGCAGAGCCGGAGTTACAACCTGGTTCACGGATCCGACTCCCCGGAATCCGCCGAACGCGAGATCTCCCTTTTCTTCTCACCGGAGGAACTGCACGAATACGAACTGCCGAACGAACGCTGGCATTACAAGCAGGAAGATATCGAGGCAGCGAAAGAGGAGAGCTAATCCGGGGCCTTCCGGCCGTTCCCGACCGGAGAATCCTTTTTGTTTTAAAAACGGATCCGGCGATCAATCCGTGTTGTATTTCTTTTTCAGTTCGTCGTTTTTGTGTCGCCGGGCGAAAAACAGGATCAGCTGCTTGATCGACGACCGCACTTGCGGGTGGGCATCCTTCAAATGGTTTTTGAGCACCGGGACGGCGGATACATCGAATTTTTTGAGTTTGGCGAGGGCCTTCTTTCGTTTCTGATACTGCGGCGCGCGGAGCTGTTTGATAAGCTCCTGGATCCGTTTTTTCTGCGCGGCCTTCGGAGCTGAAAAGGACTGCTTGAGAAACTCCTTTTTCAGCTGATCGGTACTCACGTTCTTTCGGAGCGTTTTGATTTCTTCCTTCATCTTCTCCTTACGCCGACCCAGAAACGATTTTTGTTCCACATCATCGATTTCCTTCCGGAGTTGTTTTGCGATAAACAGCGCCTCGTAAGGCCGATCCATCAACTTCAGATATGAGATTAGCCTGGAGGTAATACCTGCGAGGCGGTGGACCTTCATCATATTGTTTTGACCGCTCTTCTTTCGGCGGGCGATATACGCTTCACGCAAGACCTGAACAGCTTCCTTCGTGTCTCCAATCAGGTGCATGCCGAAAGCAATTTTTGATCTGTTCCTGAGGTTCCCGCTGTCATCCAGCTGGTTCCGGAGAATCTTCCGCGCGCGGTCGGTTTGATTCAGCTGTTTGAGGGCCCAGGCACGTTTCAGAAAGACCGGATGTTCAGCTTGAAGATGTTTTTCGTTCGCGTCCTGCTCGGAGAAGCTCCTTTGTATCTGAATGGCGTTTTCGTCTCTGTCCGTCTCCAAATCGGTGTTCATGATCTTCCGATACGATTCGACCGCCTGTTTGTACTCCCCGAGCAGGAGTTGGGCATCCGCACGTGCGATCTGTATCGTTCGATTCTTCGGGTGTTTTTTTGCCCCTTTCGAAAGCCATTTTCGAATCTGTTTCAGCTTCTTCCCTCGATTCTCGTTTTGATTTATTGAGCCCCACTCCCCCCGTTCTTTCACGAGACGGGCAAGGTACAGGTAATCGGGGAGATCCGCTTTTTTATTGTTCATTCGTCGCTGAACGATCTCCTCCATTTTATCTTCGTCCATTAATCTCTGACGGTAATAATTGTTTTCCAGGTGCCGGACCAGTTTATAAAGAGCGTTTTTGTCCTCGCCGAATACCGATTTCACCGTATCACGAAAGGATTCTTCGTGGAGGATGTGGGTGGACGTGTATTCGTTTTTGAGAAACGCCGTGACGTATTTTCGGACGACGGAGGTTTTCTTTCGTTCCGCAAGGTCCCTGGCCAGTTTTACGACCTTTTCCGTCCCGTCGTCGATAAATTGATAGAGCTCTGAATGTTTTCCGGAGGATTCAATCTGATCGATAATTCTTCGAGTGGCCCGGAGGCTTTTTTTGATGTTCTCCTCCTTCAGTCCTTCCAGAGCGTGGGTGTGGAGGACGTTGAGATTTGTTGTATCCTTGATGCGGGTGTTCAACGGCGTTCCGTTTTTGTTCGCCGCGGCAATCAGTGTCTTTCGTTCGTCGTGTACGGGGTGTTTTTGGGAAAGTGATTTATAGATTCGGTGGGCTTCTTTGAACCGTTCCTTCTTGGTAAGTGCCCTTGCTACAAGCACCCTGATTTCCGGACGTTCGGTGTTCTTTAGCAGGCCGGTCAGAAAGTCCTTATCCTTCTTGACGAGAAGACCTTTTCTTGTTTCCTGTCCTTCTTGTCGGAGCAAAGGAGGCTCAACGGAAGAGAGCCGTCTCATGTTTTTTTCGAATTGATCCGGTTCCAGAAGGGGTTCAAGGTTTTTGATGAATTCGGACGGGCTTTTCACCGATCGGACGCTGTTGACGACCTCGAGATTCCCGGTGAAGGAGGAGAAGTGTGAATGACCCTTCAGTTTTTTCGCCCAGGACCAGGCTTTGTCATGTGCATTGACCGCCAGGTAATGGCGGGCGACAAGGTATCGCAGAAGCGGGGTGGTCCGGTCGTTTTTCTCTCCCCGTTTTATCAGCTCGAGCATTTTCTCGTTTTGGCCCGAGGACATCAAATGAATCGCAAGATATTCCCGGAGAAGCCCTGATCCGGGATGAGATTTAACGCCGCGCCGGAGGCTGGAAAGCAGGTGTTCCTGGCCTTTCACCTCCCGCGTGGAAGGGACCTGAAGTTTTTCTCAACAAACCGGTTTGAGTAGTTCCGATACAGGCTGGCATCCGCTTTGTTCCCTTTCTTTTTAACCCTTTTCTTCAGCTCCTCCAGCGAGGTAGACGACGATTTTTGTGACATCGCGGGGTCATCGATCCAGGCCGGCCTGGACGGGACCGGTTGATCATTTCCGGACAGGTCGGGGCGAAACCGGATGGAAAGGTCCTGCTCATTCTTTGGAAGGGAAAGGTTTACGGTCCGTGGAATCTTTGCTCCCTGAACCGTGGTCCATGATTCTACGGTTCCGACCCGCGACTTGTTGTTCATCACTTCCATTTCCACACGGTCGATCCGGCCGGTGTTCCGGTTCATGAAAAAGGACTTTGACATGGAAAAAGTGCGGGCCGGGGTCGGAATATCTCTGGAAAGTTTCAGTACGTAATAACGGGTCCCATTTCGTTCTTCACTCTGGATATCAATCTGGTCCCGGTACTTCAACAGCAGATCCGGCCGAAGGTGCACCGCCATGAATCCGGTGGACTGCAAACCGGCGATCCCGCCGGAGAAGAACCGGAAATTCAAATAAATGGAACTTGTTTCTGTCTGACGCTCGTCCGTGTCCGTTCGGGATCGGGCGATAATCAAGTTTATACGAGGGTTGAGTAAGACCAATTTCTTGAACGGATTTCCGCTTGCGGGATGATATTCGGTTGCTATCAAGGTCATCTCTCTGGACGAGGAGCGGGGATTGATCCCGATGGACTGGTTCACAAGGAAAAACTGATCTCGCACATACAAAAACTGGTTCTCCATCTGTCTGATACGATTTAATCTCCTCGACCTCGTTCCGGACGGTGTCCGCCAAACCTTGGTGCAGGTGAAGGATTTGATCGAGGACGATTTTTTCTCGATCATTTTGACGATCTTTTTCAGGGAGGGAAGATTTTTGTTCTCCTCCGATTCCTGTGCGAACGACGCCACCTGGAGAATCAACGGAAGTATCAGTGCGAGAGCATGTTTTTTCATCTTCGTCACTCGATGAAAAAAAAGACGCAAGATTCCTGACATTATTCTTCGGGTTCGTGGTTTTTATCGTGTTTCGTTCCGGATTTGTCATCCGGCTCAGCCGTCTCTTCAGTGTTGTTATTGACGGCGTCCCAGAGAATTCGGGTCCGGCTAATAAATCGATAGAGCACGTAAATCAAAAAGGGAACGATCGCGATTAAACGAATATGCGATCCCTGCCGGTAGAAGAAATACCCGAACATCCCGATCAAAATAAGGAGGAGAAACTCCATGAACGGGTACACAAACAACAGAATTTTGTTGGGAAGCGATCTTTTTTTCTTCACGGTTGAATCAGGAAAAGAATGTTGTGTCCGGTGAAAATTCTATACGAATCGATGGGGGTTTACAATCCTATTCTCGACGCTTCCCTTCGTTGTCACCTCTGCAAGATAATTCCCGCCGCAAACAGAATCGAATGGACGAGAAACAGCTTTCCGGTGCGGGAAAGTGCCCGGTTGAGTTCCTCACCGTCCGTCGAGGTCCAGACGGTTCGAAGCACCGGAACGGCAAACGGTGCGGAAACCAGCGGAAGGAGAATCTGGACCGAAAATAACCCGCGCATCAGAAACCACACGGGAACCACGTATGTGAGACCCACCAGCGCCGTGTATTCAATCCGGCTTGCAGTCCGTCCGATCAGCACGGCAAGCGTCTTTTTTCCGGCTGCGCGGTCCGTGTCCAGGTCACGGATGTTGTTCACGACGAGAACGGCGGTCGAAAATCCGGCGGCCGGTAGACTCGCTATCAATACCGTTCCGGGCAGAGTTCCCGATGGAATCCAGAGCGGAAATCCGCCCGCACGATCAGCCATCGCCTGCACGTAGTACGTGCCGCATACCGCAACCACTCCGAAGAAGAGAAAAACCATCAGATCCCCCAGCCCAATCGAACCGAACGGCATTGGACCGCCGGAGTAGGTAATGCCACAGAAAATTCCCGCCAGCCCGACGGCCAGGATCGGTACACCTCCGAGATACACGAGATAAACACCGTCAAGGACCGCCATGGAAAAGAGGGTCACCATTCCGTACCACACCTGCTCCGCGGTGAGAAGACCCGACGACGTCACGCGGGTGAACCCTTCCTCCCGTTCCTCATCCACCCCCCGTTGCGCGTCATAATAATCATTTGCCAGATTGGTTGCCGCCTGAATCAGAAGTGCTCCTGCAAGGGCAAGAAGCGCCGGTACCGCCCCAAATACGTCCCGATGAATGGCCAGTGCAATTCCCACGAGGACGGGCGAAGCCCCGGCCGGGAGTGTGTGTGGTCGAATGGCCATTCGCCAGGCGTCCCAGTTTTTGAACGGAGCCTCCGGGGAACGGTTCATGAATAAGAAACGTTAAGCGTTGTTCTTATCTGATCGTTCGACGCCATTTCGATCGGCCTCATTGTTGAACGCCGGTACAAGATCCTGTACGATTCCGATGAACGCAATACGTTGCTTGAACACGATCTCATACCACTCACGTTTCGCTATTACACGGTTATGTGCAAACATTTCTCAAACGGGTTCCCATTTCAACCTGAATTAGCGAGAGTGACCATCGGACTTCTTCTTGGCGTAATGATGATGACCGCGGGATGTCAAACCACTTCGGGGGATGAACGCCCTCCAAACACCCTCAGTGAA
>CAZSFH010000066.1:0-674 GCA_964606115.1 uncultured Planctomycetia bacterium
GGGTAGCGAAGGACCGACCACGCACCACAAGCATCGGGATACGGGAAGCCTGGTGGTTCATGCACGTGGTGAACGCGTTCTGATTGACCCGGGATACGGGTTCAAACGGCATACCGTCGTGAGACTCAACGGTCAGGGGCCGCATCGCTCGGGCGGGGTAGTAACAAACGCAAAAGAAACCGGGGAGATTCGTACCGCCGTCATCGATTCCACGAAAGCGTACGGAAGCCGTGCCGAACGCGTGCGTCGGAACATCACAATGGTAGGAGATAAATGGATTGTGGTTTTTGACGATGTCGTCCCTGCCGACGATGAAATCTCCGGTGCAGATCTTGTTTTTCAAACCGGTCGGACGAAAGATCGAGCTCAAGATCATCAGTCCGATCCCCATCACGTCCGGCTGGTGAACCGGCGGAAAGCCGTCATTCACCAGGCCCGAAGTCGGACCGAGATGACGGTGTCCGGTGCGGCCGGTGCCATCAGCGTGAACGCACTGAAAGGAGGGAAATTCTTTTCCACACGAAAACAGATCACGGTGCCGATTGATGAACCCGGTAAGCCTATCATCTCCGTTTTTAACGTTCATGACGGACAGGCGTCCAACCGATCCCCTGACGTCCGGCTCAATAAAGATCTCGCGAAAGTTCATTTGCCCGGAGCAAAGACGCTAACGT
>CAZSFH010000066.1:684-12818 GCA_964606115.1 uncultured Planctomycetia bacterium
ACAAGCGTCTTCGTCGCGGGGGGTTTCCTTCCCACACCGGGGACATTCGAGCGGAGAGATTTCTTCTGGCTCATCCTGGGAGACGTCCCGACCATGAATACGAGCCAACTCTCGATCTGCCGCGTCCGCAAAGACGCTAACGTATCGAAAAACGGATTCCGGATGGGGACCGGTCATCGAAGGGGAAGTTCTGGCTACGGCTCCGAACCATCCGTATCAGAAACGTTCGGTCACGGCACCGAAGATCGAAAGCTCCCCCGATGTCGACGGTGATCTGGACGAAGCGGTCTGGGAGGAGGCCGGTCAGGCGAACGAGTTCGTGTACGGCACCGGCTGGGACGATAAACCGGCGAAGATCCAAACGGATGCTCGCCTTGCGTGGGATCAAAGAAACCTTTACGTAGGAATCAGATGCGAAAAACCCACCGAGAAAGACTCTGTACATATTTTACTCGGGCCGAAACCGGGTGGAGACACCATCTACCGACTCGTCGTCAAGGCGGACGGTCAGGTTAAGAGGAAGGGTTGGGGCGCCACAAAGAAGTTTTCCGCGGAGGTGACGTCATCCGTGCGTTTGAAGGACGACCATCGAATCGTGGAGGTGCAGCTTCCCTGGACCGGGTTTGATATCGAGTCTCCGGGGCCCGGTCGTGTGCTTAAGTTGAATTTCGGCCGTGAGCGGATGGAAGGAATTCAGAAACAGGAAACAGAGTGGTCTCACACACGCGGATATATGAATGATTCGACCGTGCTCTACGGAGATCTGCGCCTGGTAAAATGATCTGTCGGCTTCATGCAATGTGTTGACGCCAACGGATTAAATTGTTAACTCACATCAGCCCAAACGACGCCAAAAGTGTTTTCCACCGTTGGATTTAAGAGGGGGGACGACAACTTTCTTAGGTAACCGGTGATGGAGGAGAAGTGAAGGGGACAGATAATGAACCGGAATGGAAAGGACCTCCACAGGAGTTTTTCGGTTCGATTTCAATGCCGGTGCACCAGATATAGAAGGATCAGGCCGGGACGGGCATGCCAACGATAATGCCCTGAAATACGACATCTCCGTCCACGACCCCCTGGGTTCGATATTTCATCCGGCGACGGCGTTCTTCAATTGGATGGGCGAGTAGAAGAAGGTCGTCTCCTGGTCTGACACGAGCACGGAAGGACACGTCCTCCAATCCGCCAAAACCAATAAAACGGTCGTCGTCTCGGTGTTTGTGCCCATACCAGAACGAGCATAGCTGGGCGGCCGATTCAACGATTAAACAGCCCGGCAACAGAGGATTATCCGGAACGTGTCCGCGTGTCCAGAATTCATCCTCGCGAACTTCTTTAAGCCCGACCATCACCTCCTCGTCTTCAAAGATCGAGAGGATGGCGTCCAGCTGTTCCATCTCGTGACGCTGTGGATTGATCCCACGGATGGTGGTTTTATCAAATAATCGATTTGATGGCTCAATGCGTTCCGGATCGACGAGTGGTGAGGGAGGCATTGTGGTGGAACCGTCAGGTCTGATGATTTTGATCGGAGGACGAACGTTCCTCTCCTACGGCTGTTTCCTCGGGATCGGTTTTTTCGACCACCGCGGCAAGCTTCTTCATGCTTTTGTCAACACCTCCTTCGGCTTCCACAATATTTTCCAGACGCTCCCGTTCTTCCGACGTATCAAGCAGGGTTTCATTAAGAAGCATGTAAAGCGAGGACGGTTTGAGGGGGAGGGCATAATAGATGTCCTCAAACTGAAGTTTGGTGAGTTCCAGTTGCGATCCTCCGGCGGAAATGACGAACTGTTCGTCGGACGTTCGTGCAATTTTCATCGTGTTCCAGTGATTCCCTAAAACTCAGCGATCGATGGCGAGAAATTAGGGATGGCTGAGACCGTTTAAAGCTCTGCGAGAAGCATAGCCGGCGTTTCCAGAAATTCAATGAGCCGGTTACAGAAACGTGCGCCATCCGCTCCGTCCACTACCCGGTGGTCGAACGACAGGCTCAGGTACATCATCTTTCGGATCTCGACCTCACCGTCTATGGCCACGGGCCGTTCTTTAATTTCATGGACACCGAGAATACCGACTTCCGGATAGTTAATGACGGGCGTGGCGAAGAGTCCTCCGATGTTGCCGGCGGAGGTGACCGTAAAGGTTGATCCCTGCAGATCTTCCGGAGATATGGTCCCTTCACGGGCAGCCTCGGCTTTTTCCTGAATCTCCTGTGCTATATGGAAAAGGCTCTTCTTATCCGCGTGTCTGATCACGGGGACTTTCAGTCCCTCCTTCGTATCACAGGCAAAACCAATGTGATAATAGTTTTTAACCCGTATTTCTCCTTTCTCTTCGTCAAGGGTGGAATTCATCATGGGGAATTCCCTGATTGTGGGAATCAGAGCCTTGATGATGAAGGGAAGGTAGTGCAGTTTAATTCCTCGATCTTTCGCTTTTTCTTTCAGGTTATTGCGGGTATCAACAATTCGGGTCATGTCCACTTCGTCGACGTGCGTGAAGTGGGCGGCATTGTTTTTGGATCTTGACATTGTTTCTCCAATGACCTTTCGAACGCCGGAGTAGGGGACCGTTTCCTCCGATTCCTCCCCGGTGATTTGACCCGTGACGAAATCAGCTGATTCCGTCCCGTCGGTCTGGCTCTGTTCGGCGAATCGCAGGACGTCTTCTTTAAGAATTCGTCCCGCTTTCCCCGTTCCTTCCACGCGGGAAAGATCCACTTCTTTCTCTCTTGCAACACGGCGCGTAGCGGGAGTAGCCAGGACTCGTCCTTCTGGTGAGTCCTCAAGCTCGTGACCGTTTTCTTGCTGTAACGCTGTCTTTTTACCGCTGGCGGCTGTGGATTCCGAGATATCTTCACCGGGTTGTTCGTTTTCCCTGTGGTCCACGGATGAAGGTTCTTCCTCCTCGGGTTCAGACGTTGTTTCGACGGAGGCGTCGCCATCGCTTTCCTGCCAATCCTCACCTTTTTCACCGATGACCACGAGAGGGGTGTCTACCTGAACCGTATCGCCTTCATTGTTGTATCGCTTCAGGATAACACCGGAGCGGGGAGCAGGGATCTCAACCGTTGCTTTGTCGGTCATGACCTCCGCAACCGGTTCTTCCTCCTTAATTTGGTCCCCTTCTTCCACGAGCCAGGTAACGATTTCTCCTTCCTGAATGCCTTCGCCGATATCCGGTAAATCAAATACAGTTGCCATCGTCCGTTGGACAGAGTTAAAAACAGAGAGAGAATTCGTTCGATTTAAGCAGCAAGAAATTCGTGGTGATCAAACGAAAAGTGCAACGGAGCAATCGAATCAGTCTTGCTCGATTTCATCCAGAAGTTGTTGTTGCTGCTCCTTGAGGTGCCAGGGCTTCTCGTCGTAGATTTGATCAAAGAAGAAGATCGGATCCTTCTCAGGAATGTTCTCGTATCGAAAAATGGCGTCGTCCACTTCCTCCTTAATCTGCTCTTCCATTTCGTCGAGTTCGTCTTCCGTAATAGCACCGTCATCGAGAAGGTAGGTTTCAAATCGGGAGATCGGATCCCGCTCCTCCCATTCTTCCTCCTCTTCGTCACTCCGGTATCGGTCCGGGTCATCCGGGGTCGTGTGAGGACCGCGACGGAACGTTACGGCTTCGATCAGGGTCGGGCCTCCACCTGAACGCGCCTTTTCAAGCGCTTTTTGAACTTCCTGATACACGGCCAGCACATCATTACCGTCCACCTGTACCCCTTCGAACCCGTAACTGACCGCTTTTTGGGCGATCGTTTCGGAACCGGTCTGTTTTTGGTCCCGGGGTACGGAGATAGCGTACTGATTGTTCTGACACAAAAACAGGACCGGTACGTCCCAGGTTCCGGCAAAATTCATTGCTTCCTGAGTATCACCGGTGGATGTGGCTCCGTCCCCGAAGAACGTGACCGCCACACTGTCTTTACCGTCCATCTGACTTGCGTAAGCGTGGCCAACGGCGTGAAGGGGCTGGGATCCGACCGGAATAGCAATGGGGAAAACGTTATGAGCATACCCGTAATCGATGCCTCGCTCATCCCCACCCCAGTAGAGGAGGGAATACTCCAGGTCCATACCTCGAACGATTCCGGCAACGTGATCCCGGTACGAGGGGAAAATCCAGTCCTTCTCGGCGAGGGCGTAAGCCGTACCGACCTGTGCGGCTTCCTGACCTTTTGCCGGGGCGAAAATACCGAGGCGTCCTCCATAGGAGAGTTTGAGGGCGCGTTCGTCGAGAAGACGTCCCCGTTTCATGTGATAGAGCAATTCCACACGGGAGTCATCCTCGAGATCCGGTTCAAGGTTTTCGTCCACCTGGCCGTCCTCGTCGAGTATCTGTACGTGTTCGATCGAAAAATCCTGTACGACGTTCCGTGGCATATCAAATCCTCCGGTTAAAAGTTCAATACGTTTTTCGCAGCTTCCAGTACACGATCAACTCCGGGCATATAGTGATCTTCATATTCCCCGAGTGGGGGAGGAGTATCGAACCCGGTTACCCGCTCAATCGGGGCTTCCATATAGAGAAGAGCCTCCTCCTGTATACGAGCGATCAGTTCCGCCGCGGGACCGAAACTCTTCGGGGCTTCATGAGCGACGACGCAGCGGCCTGTTTTCTTAAATGATTTGATGATTGTATCCCGATCGTAGGGCATCACCGTTCGCAGATCGATCAAATCGACGCTGACGCCGTCATCTTCGAGCTGTTCCGTCGCTTCTTTGGCGGGGATGGTGGTAGGCCCCCAGGTAAGAAGGGTCAAATCGTTTCCCTCCCGAAGGGTCTTTGCTTCTCCGATAGGTACTTTGTAAAGATCCCGGGGAACCAGCTCTTTTTTTCGGCGGTAAATCCGCTTTGGTTCCAGGAATAGTACCGGATCGGGATCTTCAATGGCGGCAACCAGCAATCCCCGGGTATCCACGGCCGTGGAGGGCATGACAACTTTGAGACCGGGTGTATGGGCTATATATGCTTCAGTACTTTCCGAGTGGTGCTCGGGTGAGCGAATACCCGCTCCCATCGGCATTCGAACCACAAGCGGAACGTGAAAATTGTTTGTGGTTCGCCACCGTAGTCGCGCGGCGTGTGAAACGATCTGGTCAAACGCGGGCGCCATGAATCCCATAAACTGGAGTTCGGCTACGGGCTTTTTACCGTTGGTGGCCATTCCTATGGCCGTCCCGATGATGCCGGATTCGGCCAGGGGAGTGTCAATTACGCGTTCGCCTCCGAACTGTTGATATAAACCGTCCGTGGCCCGGAAGACTCCTCCGTTTTTTCCGACATCTTCCCCCATAACGATCACACTATCGTCTTCTTCCATCTTCTTGCCGAGCGTCGAGCTGACGGCTTCGACAATATTAAGTTTCTCGTATTGATCTTCGTCGTATTCCTCGGGAACCTCATCCAGTTCTTCCAGGGCGGCTCCCACAATTCCTCGGCTTTCGGTTGATGTTTCAGACATAAGTCCTCCAGTAAACGAGTTCAGAGTTCAATTTTCTTTTTCGTTTTGGTAACTATGAAACAGGGTCTCAAGGACCGTTACAAGGTCGATCCCGGATCGAATCATCTGGCGGGGAAGAGCCCCTCGAACACAAGCATTTGTACGGCCAAACCTTGTTAAAAATGATTCAGCAGGAACGAAGGGACGTAACCGATTCTTCTTTCTTCATTCGGTGCAGCCATCTACCAATCAAGGTAGAATAGTTTGAAACCCCGTTTCTGCTCTCCACCAATAGTTTTGCATAACTTCTACTGGAATTAAACCTTTCAGGAATACAGTTGGTCAGACAATCAATACCACCGTGAAATGAAGGGGGTCCAAATTTCCGTCTGAACACAGAAGCGGTATTTCTGGCTGGTGTGGGGTGGATCGAAGACCGACTCCCGGTTGATTCGGGATTTGAGTAATACGAGGTCGAGGTGTTAAAAAGGACGGGTATCAGGACGAACGATCTCCAATGACCACCATATCATCAGGGGTTTCTTCAACCAGGTCCTGAAAGAAATTTTCTCCGGTATCAAACCCACGTCGGCTCGCTTTCCGAACGTCCTCGTAGCGGTCACCAAGCAATTCCTTCCGTTTTTTCTCAGGAAGTCCTTCTTCCTCTTCGGGAAACAGCGCTAAGAAATATTCAGTGACCTTCGGACAGAATTCGGTACCGGCATTGTCGATAATTTCCTGTATGGCATAATCATGTGATTCTCCTTCCTGATATGCCCGTGTGGTCACAACGGCATCGTAGGTATCCGCTACGCGGACGATACGGGCTCCGAGTGGAATCTCTTCTCCGGCGATTCCATATGGGTAGCCGGTACCATCGAAATTTTCATGTTCGTATTTGATGATTTCCACCACTTCCGAAAATTCTTCCATCGGTGAAAGGATTTCTTCGGCGATAATTGGATGTTCTTTTATGCTGTTATATTCTTCTTCCGTCAGACGACCCGGCTTGTCTAGTATCTGGTCCTGGATACCGATTTTCCCAATGTCGTGAAATAGAGCGCCGAGGCGAATGTTTTCAAGTTTTTTTCCGTTGATGCCCATGGCGTATGCAATCCGTTCGGACACTTTTGTTACTCGCCAGGAATGTCCTTCTGTGTAAGGATGTTTGGCGTAAAGTGCCTGGCAGAGAGCGTGAACGGTATTCACAAACTGCTGACGAATGTTCCGTATATTGTCCCAGAGCTGCTGCGTGCGCTGGTTTACCCGCTTTTCCAGGGCAGAGCTATAAACGTTTTCCAGATGTTTTCCATGGACGTTTTCCTCTGCGAGATGAAGACGTCGTAACAGCTGATCGTTATTAAGCGGTTGGATCAGGAAGTCATCAATACCGGCATTTATGCGAGAGTGGATTTCGTTTTCACTGCCGTCATCAAGTACCAGGAGGATGAACGAAGTCTGCTGGGAATCTTTAATCTCCCTCAGAACCATTTCCATGGACTCCGCGAAAGAGTCGGCGAGAAGGATAATGGATAGAGGGTGTTTCTCGACGAGTGTGAAGAGTTGTTCCGGGTCTTCCGCCTGTTTTAATTCATAGCCATTTTGTTTTAGAACCGTCTGGATCTTTTCCCGGGCTTCCTTCTTACCAAGCGCAGTAATAATCTGTACGTCATCATCCATGGTTGTGGTTGTGGAATCGCAACCCGTGACAAATTCATTTATATAATATACGATCCGACCGGAGGAGGTCAACGAGATTGGTCAACCAGTTCATCCGGTTCCGGAAGGTCGTCGATCGAGTCAAGACCGAAAGCCTGAAGAAATTGCTCCGTGGTAGCGTACAGAATAGGGCGCCCGGGAGCGTCTTTTCGTCCTTGAATTCGGAGGAATTCCTGATCCATCAACTTTCGCAGGAGCTGGCCGGATTGGACCCCCCGAATGGATTCCAGTTCGGACCGGGTAATAGGCTGTTCGTAGGCGACGATGGATAGGGTTTCCATTGCGGCCTGGCTGAGCGATTGATCCTGTTCACGGCCGTAATATGAGTTTAGCATCTCTTCGTGCTCGGGCCGGGTGAGTAGCTGAAAACCATCCGCCACTTCTTTGATCTGAAAGGCATGTCCATGATCCCGGTATTTTTCATTCAGGTCCCGGATTAACGATTTAATCTTGTTTCCGTGCAAATCTACGACTTTCTTCAGATCTCGAAGCTTCAGGGGATCTGGACTTGTAAAAAGGAGTGCTTCAAGTTTCTTCTGTTCTTTTTGCAACTTCTGGTCGGATATTTCATCTCCCATGAGTTTTACTTCGAATCAATTTAGAAAAAAGACCGATCGGGCTCTCCTGTTAACGTCGACCAGTCTAATCGGAAACTTAAACATCTGGTGTTGAAGAACTCGTTAATCATCCAGCCAACCGGCGACCTCACGGGACCAGTAGGTCAGTATTGCATCGGCCCCGGCTCGTCGGATGGACGTCAGCATTTCCAGGACGGTTTCTCGTTCATTCAACCAGCCATTTTCGGCAGCAGCTTTCACCATTGCGTATTCCCCACTTACATTATAAGCAAATATGGGACAATTGAATCGGTCCCGGGCCCGGCGGATGACATCCAGATAGGACAGAGCGGGTTTGACCATTACAATATCCGCTTTCTGATGAAGGTCGAATTCAATTTCACGCAGAGCTTCTCGTTCGTTGGCCGGATCCATCTGATACGTGGATCGATCTCCAAATTGAGGCGGCGACTCGGCAGCGTGACGAAACGGTCCGTAAAAGGACGAATGATATTTGGCCGCATACGATAATATCGGGTGGTTTTTGAATCCGTTATCGTCAAGGGAGGAACGAATCGATTCGACCATTCCATCCATCATTCCACTCGGTGCAACCATATCCGCACCTGCACGAGCGGCGGCAACTGCTGTGTCAGCTATCAGCGGAAGTGTTTCATCATTATCCACGACTTTTTGTCCATTACGTTCTCGTACAATTCCACAATGGCCGTGATCCATGTACTCACAGAGGCAGATATCGGCGATGAGCGTAAGATCATCCGTCACTTCCCGAATAGCTCGAAGCGCTTTCTGAACGATACCGTCTTCTGCGTAAGCACGGCTTGCTTGATCATCTTTTTCTTCGGGGATTCCGAATAGAATCACTCCCGGAATACCGAGATCTCGAATCCGCAGTGCTTCATCCACAAGGCGGTCAATACTCAACTGGTATTGTCCGGGCATTGCGGAAATTTCCTGTTTGACGTCCGTTCCAGGACGTACAAAGAGAGGTTGAATTAAGTCATTTCTGGAGAGTTCAGTTTCCCGTACGAGTCGACGTAAAGAATCGCTCCGTCGGGTTCTTCGCGATCGTTGGAATGGTGTTGCCATGGGTTTGGTCAATGCGTTAGGATGTACATGATTTATTTGGCCGGGAGACGACTACAATCCCCGCTTTGTCAGTACATCACAATCGGAACAGCAGCACGGCACGATTTCGCAGACAATGCCGTCAGCGAATTGCTTAGAAAATTAGGTCCGCTGACGGGCCGATTGTGACGGATCTTGTTGAGACAAAAGAAGTTAACAATTTGCTCGAATATAAGCTTGAACCGCATTCACAAGACCGTCCATCGTGTATTCGTCAGCCACCGCTGCTGTTTTATATCCTCTTTTTTTAACCGTTTTTTTCGTGATCGGGCCGATACAGGCGGCGGGGATCTTCCGGAGATGCTGTAATCTGTGTTCGTCGAGAAGCTCGTCAAAGTTTCGAACGATCATTGAGCTTGTGAAGCAGATTAAATCAATTTCACTACTACCTGGTTGTCGGAGGTGCTCGGGATCGAAATCGGTTGGCTTTGCCAGTCTGTAAGGGTGAATTTCGTTCACGGAAATCCCTTCCTCCGTCAGGAGGTCAACCAGCACCGGTCGGGCAACGTTTGAACGGGGGAGGAGAACGGATTCCCCGGGGTCAACGGTATTGAGCAGGGCCTTTGCGAGGTTTTCCGAACGGTATTCGTCGGGAAGAACATCCACACGATCGACCCGGTTTCGGAGGGACCGGGCCGTTGCCGGACCGATTGCGGCGGTTCGAAGGGTGGAAAAAATGTTTGAGGACATGCTTTTCTGGTCCGCCCGGTTGAAAAACCGCTCAACTCCATTCTGACTCGTGAAAACAAGCCAATCATAGTTTTCAACGTTTCGAAGTGCGTTATCCACCGGTTTCCAGGACTCCGGTTCCGTAATTTCGAGAGCGGGAACCTCGATGCTTCGAATATCAGCTTCGCGCAGCTTGGCTGTCAGGTTCGCCGCCTGATGGGGGGGACGAGTGTTCACCACGGTGGCAATCTCCGTATGTTGTGAAGACGGAGGCATGTTCATTGTTGCGATTGGGTTAGCAGATACATTTCAGACCGATGCCGAGAGAACACAGAGATATTATATCGAAATTGACCTGTAATTGCATTCCATGTCATCCCGAAACTTAAGTTGTAAACGGGGGAACAAGAGCCCACCTGAAAAAGGGGGTTTTTGGGGCATACCAGGATGTTTTGAGGAGGCGATGCCGAAATGTGCATTGTTGGCAAACAATGACATGCGGAGCCCATCGATGATCCGGCGTCCGGTCAGCGGCCCGAGTTGGAAATGGATTAAGGAACGAGGAAGAGTCGACCTCGTCGTACGGGCATCGGCGATGACGAGTGACACAGAGCCAAGCGGAAAATCGGCTCGTCCGGTCGGATACGACCGAAACGGGCCGGGGGGGTTCTCACATCTCGACCGAACCCCCTCCGCAGGTGGAAACTCCGGAGGCAATGAAAACAGGTTATAACTTAACGTCACGTCCTTTCTCATCCTGAAGATGTTCACACGCCAGGGAGTTTGCAGACTCTACGCTGAAACCAACAGACTATACATAACCGTTTCAGATGAGGATTAACCAAACGGTTTGACCGGATTACAGGACTTTTTTCTGTTGGAGGAAAACAAGAGCTCCGAGATGAACCATCAACACCACTCCGGCCGTCACAATAATGATGTCCCCGAGACGGTAAACAATGTTAAAAGCCATTGCGTAATCCTCGGAGATCCCAAATACGTTCAGGAAGATGACCACGCTGGCCGCGTCGAAGATGCCAAGACCACCGGGAGTAAACTGAAATGCCTGAACGACCTGGGTAAGAGTAAAGAAAGCAGAAGCTTCAATCAGGGCCGCGAGAAGATGTGTTGTCGAGAACGCAGGGGTTTTGGGAGAGACGAACTCAAAAAAGATGATCGGGCGCGCGTAAATCGCGACCATCGCGAAAATGCTGTACAGGAAGCAAAGCAGGGTATGAGGCCAGGATTCCTGGAACGCCTGGTGTATCGTGGATTCCATTCCACGGATCTTCGGTTTCCAGCGAAGCAGAGAATACGTGCCGAACCCAAGACGGGCAAGGAAGCGAACAAGGGCGGTGAGTACGTTTTTTCCCGAGATCACAAGTGTCACCAGAAGGACCGAACTTAATCCAGCGATCACATTGGCCCATTTCATGACCGGAACAAGCCATTGGAGGTCCTGAGGGAGATCACCGATGAACCGGGGGCGAGAAAAAATCAGGTATGAACCGATAAAAAACAGGATCAAAAACGCAAAAAACTGCATAAATTTACTGGTGATCATGGTCCCCATCACCCGACGAGTGGGAAGATTCTGTTTCCGGGCAAGGAAGTACGCCGCAACGGGTTCTCCTCCAAGATACATACTGGGCGTGATATTATTTCCGACGTATCCCATAACCTGGCTAACACCGGTCCAGACAATCGGAGGAGATAGGCCTGCACCACGAAGTAGAGCCTGCCAGCCCAATGTGAAACAGAGAATTTGAACAAGGAGCAATCCGGTAAATGAAATGACACAGCCAACACCTACCTGACGAAGTGTGGATAGACATCGTCCCGGGCCGACCAAGAGAATCATTCCGGTGAACAGGGCCGCGCCGACAATAAGTCCGATTGTAGGGAGAGCCCAGCGTTTCACGGCAACACTGAACGTGATTCAATGATACAGATACCGTTCGAGCTTCAACAGCTTCCAGGCTGTCTTTTCGATAGGACGTCCAGGAAAAAGGGGGAGCACTCAGAGGGACGCATTTCCAGTCAGAACGTGCGTTTTTTTCAAAGCGATGCCGGATTGTACGAAACATCTTCAAAACGTAACGCCAGGTTGAATCTTGAAATGAAAGATGGTTACGCCAGGGAGGGAGAAACTCATGCTTTCCGGCCAAAATACGGTTTCTCCCTGAAAAAGGAATACATGCCATTATGGCATCCATTTCCTTCATCGTCCGTTTGGAAGGAGAGGACCGATCAGTGGAGGATCATCGGTCACTTCTCCTCCCAAAACTGTCCGCAGACTGAAAGACGTAGGACGATGAAAAACGGACGTAACTCAACGTTACGTTATCGGTTCTCTATATTGGTGTATTTGTCAAATGTCCGTGAAGACTGCCTGCTGAGGGCTCCTGAGTTTACACCCCCTATTTTCAGATGAAGTCGATACAAATCTGCTAAGTCAGAGCGTGTGCGTGGATAATTTGTCATCACACGGGTCTGGTTTCGGCGGCATAGCAGGTTCATCCACCAGTGCGGTATGCTAGGAGGCTGCTGAAAAACCCCCACAACGTCAGCGAAACGAGTTACATCGAAGA
>CAZSFH010000067.1:0-10804 GCA_964606115.1 uncultured Planctomycetia bacterium
AGTGACGCCGCAGACGGCCCGTTTACGAAGAACTGAGGATGCAGATTTCCCGCGTTGTCATGCTAAGATAGGTGGCCTGGTGAAAAGACATGGTTTTGTAAAACCTGATAGTTGAGTTTTTCCGCAGATCGAACGTTTTTTTACCTATCCCTGATCCTGTTATAATTCAGGGACAAAAGATCATAAAACCATTCGCCCACGAAGCGGGGGTTTTTCAGCAGTCTCCTGGCCCCTCTGGAATCCTGTAACAATTATTCGTGTCACCAACATCATGAGTGCTTCAGCCCGACTTTCCTCGCCCGTTGAAGAGTACGCCGACGACGCGATCGAGACCCGCCGAGAGATTCACCGACATCCCGAGCTTGGTTTTGAAGAACACCAGACGGCCGAGCTCGTCAGTGAAAAGCTTCGTTCCTGGGGTTTGGATGTTCAGGAAAACGTCGCGGAAACCGGAGTCGTCGGACTGCTGGAAGGGTCCGGGGACGGGCCGACCGTGCTCCTGAGAGCCGACATGGATGCTCTTCCGATCCACGAGGAAAATGACCTCCCCTACCGATCGCAAAAGAATGGGGTCATGCACGCGTGCGGTCACGACGCTCACACCTCCGTCAACCTGTACGTAGCAAAAATTCTTTCCGAACGAACCGATTCCTTTCCCGGACGGATCAAGTTTATCTTCCAGCCCGCCGAGGAAGGGCCCGGCGGCGCGAAACCGATGATCGAGGAAGGGGTACTCGAGAATCCGAAGGTGGACGCCGCCTTCGGTTTGCACGTTTGGAACCCCCTCGAAATCGGCGAGGTGGGGCTGCGGTCGGGTCCACTCCTGTCCTGTGCCGACAAGTTTCAGGTCACCGTCCGTGGGGAAGGAGGACACGGAGCGGCACCGCACGAGGCACACGATCCGGTGGTATGTGCGAGTCAGATGGTGACTTCCCTCCAGACCATCGCAAGCCGGGAAACAGACCCCCTCTCGCCGGTCGTCGTAACCGTGGGCAAGATTGAAGGAGGGTCGCGTTTTAACGTGATTCCGGACGAGGTCCGGTTTGAGGGCACTGTACGGACGTATGACCGGGAGTTCCGACGCTCCATTCCGGATCGAATTGAACGGATCTGTGGAAAGACGGCGCAATCCATGAATTGTGAAGCGGAGCTGGACTACGAATTTTACTATCCTCCAACGATTAATCATGAGGCGGAAACCCAGCTGGCCCGGGAGGCCGCCGAGCCCGTTGTGGGCGAAGAGCAGATTACCTCGGAATGTCGGACCCTCGGGGGCGAAGATTTTGCCTTCTTTCTCGAAGAGGTCCCGGGCTGTTTCGTGTTCGTCGGATCCAGTAACGAGGAGAAAGGATTGACACACCCACACCACAGCGCGAGGTTTAATATCGATGAAGAGGCGATTCCGATCGCCGTTGAGGTGATGAAAAATATCGCGGTCAAATATCTGAACACTCATGCCGGGGAAAGTTGATACGCCTGTCTCGTTCTTGCACCTGATCTGATCTGAGATTGTTCACATAAATTCAGTTCACCTGCGGAATATGTTTTCAGGGACTGATTCTGGAGGGTTGTACCGTTCCGGGTTCGCCTGACGGGCGAATAAAGTCGGGACGAAAACCCGGTGGCCTTCGTCCCCGTCACAAAACTGCTTCAATTAGGTTGCAACGCTTCTGTAGATCTTTTAGATTACTTGAGAACCTCTTAACATACATGACAATGCGAGTAATCCGCATCCGTTCGTGTTGATGAGATACGTCACAAGCGGTGGTTTTTCAGCAGCCTCCTAGGAGGCTGAGGTTGCAGATTCCTCGCGTTGTCATGTTAATATCATCTTTTTGACCCCCCTTCTCATGAAATTACTGCGAATCTCCACGTCCCTCCGCCGGGATATCCGACTTTCTCTCTCGTCCGTTCTTTTTGTTCCTCTGTTTTCTTTTCTGATCTTTTCATCCGGCCTCCACGCACAGGAATCCGTGGAGGATCTCTGCAATACCCTGCATGATCGGGAACTTCGCAGCACACCGTCCGATCAGGGGAAACGGGAGGTGGCTATTCACAAGCTCGCGCGGCGAGACAACCTGAAAGCCACGAAATGCCTCACCCGTGTACTCGCCGATCCACACATCCATATCCAGCAGGAGGCTGTGTTCTGGATGCAGGACAAGCTGACGAGCAAGAAGGCCATCGACTGGCTGGCCCGGGAAGGCGTGCAATCCCGGAACCCGACCCTGATTCAGAACGTGCTGCGCACCCTCAGCCGACTGAAGAACCCGGACGTGCTCAAACACCTCAAATCACTGGCAAATGTCCGGAATAAAGACGTTTTAATTGAACTCGCCCGAACAGTCCGACGCCTTGAACCAGAGACCGTTCCATCGTTTCTTTATAAATTCGCCGAGCACCGCTCGGCCCGGGTTCAGGCGGCGGCATTTCGTGCGCTGGGCGTGGTCGGATCGGATGAAGACACGTCCTTTATTCAGGAACGTCTCGATTCACTCAAGAGAAAAGTTCTTTCCGAAGCCTGTCTTGCGCTTGGATCCACTGGAGGTAGAAAGGAAATAAAAGTACTCAAATCTTATACCACGCACTCAAGCTGGCGGGTCCGTCTGATGGCGCTGCGGGGGATCCATAAAGCGGAGCGGAACACAACAAATTCCGACGGCCGCCTGAGTCAAACCTTCAAAATCGCCAGGAAGAAACTTAAGGACGAAAACTGGCACGTTCGAGTAGGAGCAATCGACATGCTCGTCAGCTTGTGGGAGAAACGGGTTATTCCCGCCCTGATGGAAGGGTTCAAAGACTCCGAAGGACGTTTGAAACTTGATTACCTGAACGCGCTCCAATCGATGACCGGTGAAGATTTCGGCATGCAGGCCGTCAACTGGGCGAGCTGGTGGCAACAACATAAATCGGAGTTCGAACTCGGAGAGAAGCCGGACAACTGGCGGTACGGCATCTCGGAAGAGGCAACGAAAGGAGAGACGACGGCGTTTTTCGGTATTCCGCTTTACAGCAACCGACTGATGTTCGTTATGGATTTTTCCGGGGGCATGAAAGGGACAGTTGATGAGGGAAAGTTCAAGGGGAAAACCAAGATCGGTATCGCGAAGCGAGAACTTCTCAAGACCATAAAAAATCTGCGTTCAAAACAGCGGTTTAACGTGCTAATTTACCGTTACCTCTCCTCGTTTCCGTCCGAAACGAAAATGCAGTCTCCTTACAAGCAGGGGCGAAAACTGTTCCCGGCCTCCCGCCGAGCGCGGGCGGCGGCGTTCCGTTGGGTTCAGAAACTGGAGGCACGGGGCTGGGGGGCGTTTTACGAGGCGTTCCGGGCGGCCACGGTCAACCCGGAGGTCGACACCATCGTATTCCTATCGGACGGAAAGCCGACCCGCGGGAAATTCGCCGGCACCTCCGCCATCGCCCGGAAACGATTTTTCGAGGCCCTCAATCAGATGAACCGATACCGGCAGGTCATGATTCACACCGTACTCACCGGCGCCGGTGCCGGAGGCACGGACGCGGACTTCTTGAAACGTATCGCGAACGAAACGGGGGGATTCTTCGAGGAGAAATAAGCCCGATTCAGGAGCCCGAAGCACCCGTTCGAAACTCAAGGGATCGGAGCGGCTCCAGATAGGCTTCCGAGATTGCGGTTACGGACGCATAGTCACGCAGGCGCTCGACGTACTGATCCTCCGAAAGTGAAAGCATCCCCTCCGGACCGAAGTGCTCCACGTTAAACGATCCACACAGGCTTCCGAGGATCATCCCGGTCCGAATGGTGGACGGTGACAGATCCTGGCTCATTTGCACAACCGACATGACACCACCGGCAAACGTGTCTCCCGCTCCCGTGGGATCTCGTTCCTGCTCGAGAGGATATCCCGGAACGGCCTGCGTGAAATTTTCCGACACCGCTACGGCACCGTGCTCCCCTTTTTTGACGATCACCGTACGGGGCCCCATCTCCCTGATTTTACGTGCCGCGGCGAGGGTATTGTCGGTTTCGCCGAGCAGCAGGGCTTCTTCGTAGTTTAGGAAAAGCAGGTCCAGCCGGTCGAGCAGCTCGATCAGGGATTGCCGTTCCGTTTCGATCCAGAGCCGCATGGTATCGGCCGCTAAAACGTCCGGCGGACTCCCGAGCTGGTCCACGACGTCCCGCTGAAAATCCGGTGCGATGTTACCGAGAAAAAGAGTGTTCGGCTCCGGCCCGGGATCCTCAAAAGGAGGTTCGAACGCTTCGTGCACGTTCATCTGGATCTCCAGTGTTTCCGCCTCCTCCATTGGACCTGTATAGCGGCCGTGCCAGCGGAACGTCTTCCCTTCCCTGCGGTCCAGGTACGTCCGACCGATTCCTCGCGATTCGAACAGATCCGTGTACTCCTTCGGAAAGTCCGTCCCGACCACGCCAACGATTTCCGTGGGAATAAAGTGGGACGCGGTCAGACAGAAATGGGAGGCGGAGCCACCGAGCACTTCTTCGGTCTCACCGAATGGTGTTTCAAGCGTATCCAGCGCAATCGAACCGGTCGCCATCAATGTGTGATCGGTCGACATGGTCTAGCTTCACGAGTGATGTGTGGAGGAAATATTCGAAATGAGCCGTATTTTAATGGATCTGTTTACGATTAAAAACGCCCCGGCGTCCCTTTCCTGAGCAATTGAGGAAGCCGTCTTGTATCATAACAGTTTGAGCGGTTCGAAGCCCCAACGAAAATGAGATGAACGCTCCGGAGGGCATTCCCGTCCCGGTTTCCTTTATCCGGGACCGGCCCTCGTATGCCGTCTTTTCAAATTTACCGGTGTTTGTGTTAAAATAACCCCGTCATTCGGCCCGAATGGGCTTTTCGGATGACACGAGCATGAAGGGGTGCCATCTTTTCCCGCAGGTCTGAAATTTCGTATCGTTTCAAACTTACAGGGGCGACTCATGTCAACACAGGTTAAGATCGGGATCGTCGTGGTTCTGGTAGTTGGTTTTACGGCCTACGCCATCTATGAAAAACAATCCAGTTCCGGTACAACGTCCGAAACAGAGGTGACGTCCAGCACAACTCAACCGGACGGCTCGGGGAATGAAATCGGAGAAACGGATTTCTCCAACAAGAGTAACGAAAACCCGGAGTCCACAGGCTCCGACTTCCAGCTTAAGGACGAGAGCACAACGCAAAACGAGAACACCTCGGATTCGTCCCGTCAGAATGATTTTTCACTGGATCCCGAGAACAGCGGTTCTGATTCCGATGACCGACAGAACTCCGACACCGGAACGAACGGTAGCAACGAAGAGGTTGAATACATCCACCAGCAGGATCCAAATACCGGTGAAAATGAAGTGGACCAAACCACCCCGGGAAATGATCAATCCGCATTGCAGGACCGGCCCACGGAATCAGAACTTCCCAGAAAAGGGAATTCCTCCAACCAGAATGGAAACAGTTCTTTAAATCAACAGGGACAGGATCGAGTGTCGGAGACAAATCGAAACACGAATCCGGGGACAACCGAATTACAGGAACCCACCGGCGACACAGCGACGCCCGGTGAATGGCCCAAGACTCACGAAGTTAAGCCCGGTGAAAACCTCTGGAAGATTTCGAGCAAATACTATGGTTCCGGTCAATACTGGAAGACCATCAAGCGGGCCAACTCGAATCAGATTCCGCCCGACAACTCCCTGAAAAAAGAAATGTCGCTGACCATTCCCGCACCGCCGAACCAATCCAGAACGTCAAACCAGGGGGCCTCCACACCTTCGGACTCGGCCCGTGGAGAAGGCCCCCCGGGGCCGGCTCCGAGCGGCTATAAATGGTACAAACTAAAGAAAGGTGAGAATCTTTGGAAGGTGGCGAAAAAGCAACTCGGCAGCGGGACGCGTTACAAGGAGATCGAAAACGCTAACTCCGACCGAATCTCCGATACGGATAACATCAAGGCGGGAACCTGGTTAAAGATTCCGACCGAATAAATCGAAGTGGTTTTCTAAGGCCGGCCTACGGAGTGGTAGGTAAATCCACGCTCTCGCATTTCGGAAGGATCCAGTAAATTTCGTCCGTCCAGCACCACGGGTAACGTCATTTTCTCTTTCAATCGCTTCAGGTCCAGTTCCTCGAATTCCGGCCAGTCCGTCACAATAACAGCCGCCTCCGCATCTTCCACCGCGTCATATGGTGTTTCAGCGTACTCTATCTGATCCCCAAAACGCTCCCGTGTATTCGGGATTGCTTTCGGATCATACGCTGCAACCTGGCTTTCTTCAGCCAGAAGTTCCTCGATCAGATAGATCGCAGGAGACTCGCGGATGTCGTCCGTACCGGGTTTAAACGATAGACCGAGAACGGCAATCCGCTTTCCACGCAGTATCCAGATCTCCTCCCTCAACTTATCAAGGACGTACGTTCGCTGAGTACGATTAATCTCCTGGACGTTCTTAAGCATCTTGAAATCAATCCCCAGGTCCGCGGCAATCTGGCGAAAGGCATCCACGTCTTTTGGAAAACAGGAGCCCCCGTAACCAATTCCGGCCTGAAGAAAATGAGGTCCGATCCTTGGGTCCATTCCCATACCCTTCGCCACTTCCTGCACGTCCGCTCCCGCACGATCACAGATTCGTGAAATCGCGTTTATGTACGATATCTTCATAGCCAGGAACGAGTTGGAGGCGTGCTTGATCAGCTCGGCGGAATTGACATCCGTCACGATCATCGGCACGTCGAACGATTCGTAAACGTTCCGCATCATCTCTTCCGCCTTCTCACTCGGCACCCCGACCACGATTCGGTGCGGATCACGAGCATCCTGAAGTGCGGTTCCCTCCGAAAGAAATTCGGGGTTAGACACCACGTCAAACGTAACCCCTTCATCAGCGTACCGTTCAATGGTTTTTCGCACGTTTTCCCCGGTGTTTACGGGTACGGTGCTTTTCTCCACAATGACCCGGTAGGAGCTGAGTTCCAATGCAATATCGCGAGCAACCGACTCGAGGGCGGATAGATCCGGTGCCCCGGACTCGGTTGAAGGGGTTCCGACGGCGATGTAAACAACGTTTCCGTGCTGAACCGCCTCGGACGTGGAGGTTGTGAACGCGAGACGATTGTCATTCTGAAGGTTCCGGACCAGGTCCTGAAGTCCTTCTTCGTAGATGGGAAGCTGCCCTTCTTGCAGCATCGAAATTTTCTCATCATCGATGTCCGCACAGACCACCTCGTGGCCCGCCTCGGCAAGACAGGCGCCGGTCACAAGCCCTACGTACCCTGTGCCAATAATCGAAATATCCATGTGTCAGTTCTCCTGAATGAACGTTCTGTCAGAAACCGTGTGGCCCGGCGTTGATCCTTTCCTCGACTTCATGTATCGTAATTCCTGCCGGACCGACAAAAATGAGGTTTCAGGATGACGATATACCGAAGTATAACGACATTCCTCGTGCTGAACAGGCTCTTCATTATAATTCAAACTGTCCTTAAAACAAGTTTCCAGAAGTGATCACGATGACCTCGACTGCTCGTACGGAGCCCGGTAATCGGATTCGAACGACCTGTTCGTGCGGAAATGAATTTACCGTCCCCCCCAGTCAGCGTGGTGAGTACGTTCGTTGTCTCTCCTGTAACGAGGAAACCCTTGCCCTGGAGCCTGAGGAACGCCAGCGTATTGAGAAAAAACGAAAACCATCCGTCGAACGCCGGGTGCTTGCGACGGCCCTGTGGGTAGCCGTTATCGCGCTGCTCCTGGGCATGGCGGGTATCACGTACCTCATTGAAAAAAGACCTCCCGAATTCCTTCCTCCTTTAAATCTGGGGCCGACGCCCGAGAGTCTTCTGATGCTGATGATCAGTGGCGGTCTGATATATCTTTCATTTGGGCTACAGCGGTATGAGTCCTGGGCGGCGAACATCCTTCAGTTCGGTTCGCCCGTGTTCCTGCTGGCGGCGATAGCAGGAATGTATTTCGGGCTCGTTCCTGTACACCCCGTCCTCATCGGGATCCTTTCCGTATTTGCCCTGGCCCTGCTCGTACTGCTCCCTCGGGAGAATCGCAAGGTATTTACGACGGAATATCGGGAGCTCCAGAGACACTTTCGTCAATCCATAATGAGCTGTCTTCGCAACTACGTCACCTGGGTTCCCCTGCTGATCATGGCCATCGGACTGCTGATCTCCAGGACTATTTAATCCACCGGTATCCAGAAAACACGCTGGACGGCACGTTCCTGGGTTTCATCACGACCGTCCGTGAACCGGATGGTGATTCGAATGGCATCCGGTAGATCCGGTTCATTCGCCGGTGACCCGTCCCCGAGGGGATATGGATCGTTGTTTTCAATTTCAGCATCATTGTTAAGGTATTCCTGCCCGAGCGATGTCAGGCTGTTCTGCTCCGAACTCGAGGACGCATTCAGATCAATAAACCCATTTCTCGTGTTCCCCGGATGCACTTCAATATTATAGGACAGCACATTTTTTCCCAGATACCCTACGGCCACATCATAACCCGCATTTCGGGCCTCCTGCGTACTCCAGAGACTATCGTTCACGGACTGATTCGGATCCGGGCCATAATAAAGTTTCGGCTGTGCCGATGTCCCTGATTTGAGGCCGTTTACCGTGGTCGCCGGACTGATGGAAACTCGTTGAATCGACGTCAGCGTCCGATTATGAACAACCGTGTCGTAATCACTTTCCAGGGTACTTGCGTCCTTGTACGGTACGATTCGATAGGCAATTCCAACTCGCTCATCGCGGCCCCGGATGGACGTTCTCCCGATAAATCCGAGCAGGTCCGCCGCTCCTCCCTCAAGGTTACTGGATGAACCGCTGGTCATCACCCAGCCGTTCTGTTCGCCAAAAGTGGTTCCACCGAAATTCTGGGCTCTGGACGGAAACTGGTCATCAACGTTCTGGGCGAGCACGAACTGCTGAGCACCGGATCCCGTGGGGACAGCACCAATTAAATCCCGACCCATAACCCCCATGGCGCTCCGGATTTCGCCGTATATTTCAAGTTTTGAACTGCCCTGTTCAAAAACCTCCATTGCCTTATTGAAGGTCTGGATCATCGCCGTGATCAAAATAAGCGAAAGAGCCACGGCCACCAGAAGTTCGATCAACGTGAAGCCGCTTTGTTTGTATGTAGATCGGTTTCCGGCGGTGTTCATTCGTTTTCGATTATGTGGTAAGCTGATTTCTGGATTGCGTGTCATCCTTGAACCCATCCGCTGCTATTTTGAAATCATTGTTCCATACTTCCGGACCAGGTTCCGGTGACCTTCACCCATCGTCCTCGGCACTTTATTGTCATTTCGAAAATTATGGTACACACGAATCAGAACCTGGTAAAACCCTGCGGGCCACGCGGATTTTTTTCGCTTTCGTATCAGAACTGAAAAACTGTATCGATCCAGACGAAATGACGGATCAAACGGGATTCCTCCACCTTCTCCCCGGATGTCCCGGATGAGATCGTACAAATCATTTTTTACATCAACGGAGCTAAAATCGCTGTCGTCAAACTGTCCGAGTTGCCAGATATACTCCTGCTTCGGATCCGCCGTCTCGGAACCCGTTCCACCGTACCCCCAGGAAACACCTTTCGAAGAGAGATTGGGATCTGCGTCCGGACAGGGAGAATTGGAGCCCCAGTCGGATTGGGGGCAGGGAAGAAAGAAACTGTTGACCGGTCCGGAAGATGGAGGGCTGGGTGCAAAAAACGTATATTTCTCGGTTTGATTCGTACTGTCTCCACGATTCAACAAACCGGCATGATTGACGGTCACAACCGTATACGTCGTCCCCCCTGGACTAACTTCAACCGTACGGCTCCTGTGAAAACCGGACGCGAGGGACTGGTGAAACGACGAGGAAAGTACAGAGGCTTCACTGAACTCCGCCGATTTCCTCACAAGGTCAATCGAGACCGGAAACATGGACAGAACGCCGAGCAGACCAATCATCATCACGAGAATGGCGATCAACAGTTCGATCAGCGTAAATCCACTGTTGAGACGGTCTCCGCGATGGTGGTGCCTTCTTGAACGGCGGAAGAGACGATTCATACTTCAAAAAACCTCCTTGAATATCATTGCTTGGGAACTTTCCCAACAATTTTTCCCACTACGGGTTCCCAGTCGATAAAAACTTTGTGACCGGTTCTTCGTGTAATCAAAAAATCATGCACATTGTTCGACATCGTGGGAGACGAGGTCCCGATTTCGCCCATGGACCGGTTCTCCGTGAACGGATTCTGAGATGGATTCCCGTCCGTTCCGCTGGACGAGGAGATTGATCCATCCGACGCGAACAGAATCCACCATGGACCGGTACCATTGTTGACGGTCGGTCCCGCCCCATCGTCACCGTCCAGAGCCAGGTGAACGAACGGCTGCATACTGTGCTGTAAAACCATCTCATCGTTACCGGATGGATAATCGAGGTCTCCATTTCGATTGACGTCCTTGACAATAACCAGGCGGGCACTTCGATCTCCCGATTGCCGCTTGAACACGAGGAAATGTCCCTGCCGTGTATTAGATGCCTCCCGTTGAGCCTGATTAAAGGCCGATTCAAATTCGGTGGCCGCCGACCGGAGTCCCTGTGACTGTGTGAACTCAAGAAAAAACACGGACGTTGAACTCACAAGGATCGCTATGATTGCTATGACCACAAGCATCTCGATCAGGGTGAATCCGGCTCGACCCAACACACACGTGGATGAACTTCTTTCGTGCTTCATCTCTAATTCTTTTTCTGAACGTATTTATCGCCGAAGTTATTGATATCATCCTCTCCGCAGCCGTCCGACCCTT
>CAZSFH010000067.1:10814-12775 GCA_964606115.1 uncultured Planctomycetia bacterium
ACGTCGCGCCGAAGAGCGTGTCCGGCCGCGTGGTGAACGCCGTGATCGTGTCCCCCCCCGACTCCGCCGTCCCGTACGCCAGCGGGAACTCCACCTCCGCCCCCTCCGACCAGATCGCTGCGAAATCGGTCAAATCCCTTGAACCACAGGATGGAGACGGAGAGGGTCGAAACTCCACGTTCAACTCCCTCTGCCAGGCGTCAACAAAAGGTTTATGATAATTATGGATTTCCCGGCTCTTCACGTCATCTTTGCTAAGACTCAAGTAAGGTTCCTTGGTTTTCCAGTGCGTTTGATTCTTAACGGGGTCCCGGGTATGAACCGCACGTAGTTTTGCTCCAAGAACAGCATGGAGCAACGCTGCGTTGTTTGAATCCGAAAAGGTCGTCGGGGTTCCCCCTTTTACAATTTGAACAGTCATTCCTGACCTCGGAACGTCCGTGAAATCCTGTTTGTAAGCCTTCAGTCCATTGTCAATTTTCTCGATCAGGGACTCCGTTGCGCGGCGCTTGGAGATCCAGAGCACGTTGGTCGTGGCCACCGTCAGCAGACTGACGAGAATCGCAATAATTGCGATAACCACCAGCATCTCGATCAGGGTAAATCCAGCTTCCCCGCTCCGGGCGCAACCTGAACGGTCTATGCCCTGGCCCTGTGATAATGGAGAATCGCACTCTTGATTCATTCCTATTGCCAGTTATTTATCTCAAACTGAGGAGACCCGGATTTGGAAGGCTCAAATTTCTCACAACCGGCGGTCCAGAGGTTCGCCTTAAACTTGTTCATGCCCGTGCAATCCGGATTGGACGGACTCGAATTACAATAATTTTGAATGCCACTGTACCGGGCTCCCTGTGGAGCCGCGTAATGAAATTCATACGCGTCCAGATTGGTCCCAAATTCACTGTAGAAATGTTCCTGTCCCCCCTTCTTCTTGATCTTAGATGATTTGAACCCGGTAAAATACGGTTTCCCCTTTGAATTTTTATTCCCCTCCAGGTACGTAATCAGTGGTGGGCTATTACCGTTACTCTGAGGGGGGGGATACATCCCGAAGTCACTTTCGTACTGGTCCAGCGACGCTGATAACTGCTCGATCGTGCTCGACGCAGCTGCCGTGTTTCCGGTGCAGATGGCGGAAGTGACGGCCGGAAGAAGGAGACCGGCAAGGATGCCGATGATCGTAATAACCACCAGCAACTCTATCAGTGTAAATCCACTCCTCATCGAACGATTCTTTAATTTCATGTATTGATGGAGCAGTGCATTTTTTAACGTAAAAACACGAAAAACCCTCTTGCTCAGGTCTTCGCTTCGTTCCCCAGGTCAGAATTAGATAGGGATTTGATCTTCTATTTTTACATACCCCCCCTTTGAAATCAAGGCTTTATTCCAATTTGCCGGCTTTCCTGTGTAACGCCCCGGGCTATTCCGAACGACCGCTCGTCCACAGTGAAACCTCATTCGTCCAAAGGTCTCGTAATTTTTACGCCGACGGAACCGGCACCGCGGAGCGCGTCGGGTTTTTCCACCTTGACCGTCACGGAGTGAATACCTTTCTTCTTAAGGCAAAGATCCGCAACGTCTCCGGCAAGAGCTTCGATTGTGTGTCGTTTTTCTTTTCCCACCATCCGCAGGACGTCTTTCGATATCGAGCGGTAGTTTACGGTGTCTTCAAGCTCGTCCGTTCGGCAAACATCCCGGAGATCAACCTGAAGATCGATCGAAATAACAAGGTCCTGCTTGTGCTTCCGTTCCCATTCGTCGACTCCGATTATTGCCCTGGCTTTGAGGTCCGATATGTTAATGTGATCCATTTGAATTACTGGTGGGCCTCCTGACGAAATCAATACGAATGCGACGATTCACATGAAAAAGAGTAACTGATTTGTTTCGCTGATACAAAACCTAACATGACAACGCGAGAAATCCGCATCCTCAGTTCTTCGTAAACGGGTCGG
>CAZSFH010000068.1:0-12735 GCA_964606115.1 uncultured Planctomycetia bacterium
CACGCTGGCCGCCTGACCGATGCAGTAGGTGGCCACGTCACATTCGACGTACTTGATGGTATCATAGATGGCAAGAGCGGCCGGAACTGAGCCACCGGGCGTGTTCAGATAGAGGCTCACGTCCTGATTCTTGTTTTCGGCCTGCAGGAAAATAAGCTGAGCGACGATTAAGTTCGAAATGTAATCGTCAATCGGCGTTCCGCCAATAAAGATGATCCGATCCTTCAGCAAACGGGACCAGATATCATACGCACGTTCCCCTCGCCCTGTGTCTTCAACTACGACAGGTGTAAGCAGACTCATTCTTCGTCGTTTTCCTTAATTGAAACGCGATCGAGTAAGAAATCCATCACTTTTTGTTCTTTCAATTCCGAACGGACGTCGTCCATCTGATCGTTTTCCTGAAGCTGTTCTTTTAGCTCGTGGGGCCAGAGATCCTGCTCCCCTGCCAGCTCCTTGAGGTATTCGTCAATTTCCGACTCCGTAACGTAAATTTTTTCTCGTTCAGCCACTTCCTGGATGACGTACTGCCGTTTCATGTTCTGGCGAATCGATTCCTTCGAGGACTCCTGGTGGGACTCGAGCTGTTCCTGAATCGCTTCCCGGGGGAGTCCCGCTTGCGCCATCCGCTGCTGTTGATGTTCCAGGAACTGTTCATGACCTTTTTCCAGCAGACGTTCCGGAATCGAGAAATCCGCCTGTTCCACGAGCTGATCCAGAATGTTGTTCTGCAGTTCGTCTTCCTGCTGCTGTTCTTTCTGCTGTTGAACCTCTTTCCGAACTTCTTCCCGAAGCTCTTCGACCGAATCAGAGCCGAACCGTTCGGCGAAGGTTTGATCCAGTTCCGGAAGTTCCGGACGCTTAATTTCGTGTATCGTCAGTTCGATTGTAGCTGATGATCCCCGATATTCTTCCGGGTGCAGATTGTCTTCCTCCGGTAGATCGAGCTTCAGCTCATGCGTCTCATCCGTTTGCAGTCCGGTAAAATGTTCCCAGAGAGAAGGATGCTCGAGCTGGAGCAGCTTGAACTGTTCACCGATCTGCACCTCTACGTTTTCCCCCTCTTCTTGCCGTTCCCCGTCAATCGAAAGGGCGGCGTCCGCAATAAGTATATCGTCTTTCTGTACGTCCCCGTCTTCAATCCAGTTGAGCTCGGAATGTTCTCGCCGGGCGGCGTCGAGCGCTTCTTCCACGTCCTCGTCCGTCACGTCGGCGGACGGCTTTTCGACCTCGATCTCCTCGTAATTTCCGACCTCGACGTCCGGTTTTGTCTCAATACTGACACTGAATTCAAACGCCCGGTCTTCAGTAAGCTCCGGTTCGGGGGTGACCAGTTCAGGTTCGCCGACCAGATCCACATCTTCTTCTTCGATCGTCATCTGAAGCGCTTTATCAATGAGTCTTCTGCGGAGGTTCTCCCGCACCGTGTCCCCGTATTTCTTTTTGATGACCTGTACCGGTGCTTTTCCCTGACGGAAACCGGGTACGTCCACCTGATCTTGTAACTCGTCAAACGTTCGATCCAGTTCTCGCTGGATGACGTCGGGCTCAATCGCCAGATCGACTTCAAGTTCGTTTTCGCCGGTTTCCTCAATGGTACTCGAGACGTCATGCTCGTTAAGCTGTATATCCATCGGGTACAAGTAATCTGAAAAGCCTGAACAAAGAGCGGACGATTTTAAACAAGTTATATATCAAATAAAACCCGAAGACTGCACCTTTCAGTTACATTTACATATACGGTATTGCTACCGCAAAAACCTTAACGTTCACCGAATAAAATGCTGATGATATGCATTTCTTGCATTCTTTTCGCCAGGAGATTATCCCGGATGTAGCCGGAACCGTCGCGGTGAACGGGTCAGCGGGAATGAAGACGAAGTCGGAGAGCAACGATACAGGATCCATTCCTCAATGCTGTAGTAATATCATAGTGAAAGTACAGGTTCGTTTAAACCGGTTCCGCACAATTCTTTTTCCTGTAAAATATTCCGCACTCGAAGTAGAATAAAGAGTGAGGAGGGATGGAGAGGATTGTGATTGTTCAATCTTCGACGGTTCATCTTCCTCCCCAACGTCAGGGTTCGTTCGATTCGGGGATGACCTGTCCCGGAATGAGCGACGCGAGTTCGTCTGAAAAAATCAGGGACAATAAAAAAATGAAGGACAGCTTGTTCGAGTTTCTCGTATCAGAACCGGATCACGTCTCTAAGGCACGACTTCTGATCTACCGTTTGACCGAACTCGCCTCGGTAAACAAAAAACATCAGATCGTTTATACGGCCGCGGTCAGTGATTTGCTCCAGGATATGATTCGGCAATCCGACGGATTCCTGGACGTGGGCGTGTCCTGCAGGGGAGATCAACTGTTTGTTGAAACGCGTATTCTGCCGTTGAACCCTGGCGCCTGGGGACCAAGAAAAGAGCGGATACTGAATCGCCGGGAGTATCATGCACAGCTGATCGAGGACAAGCTCATGCAATTATCGGTGGCCAGTGAAACGCTGGATTCCCGTCCGGGGTCCGAACAGCTCCAAAGCTGGGAGGAGGAGTTACGAGATATGATGGCGACGGATTTCGGGACGTCTATGCTGGTTGGCGAGCCGAAGTCGGAGGTCGACGAAGAACCCTCCCGGGAGGAGCTCAAAAGGCTCCAGGAACAGCTAAAAGAGGTAAACCGGGCTGTTTTTGCGCTTTTCGACGAGCTTGAGGAGAAAAACCGGGAGCTGGCCCGGGCTCAGGAAGAAGCGGAAGAAAAAAAACAGAAAGCCGAGGAGGCGAACCGGGCCAAAACCCAGTTTCTCTATCAAATCAGCCATGATATTCGAACCCCGTTAAATGCCATCACCGGTATGGTGGATCTCCTGCAACATTCGGATCTGACCTCCGAACAGCAGCAGTACGTTCGCATTTTCGACCAGGCCGCGGAAACTCTTCTTGACCTGGTCAACGATCTCCTTGATCTCTCCCGAATCGAGGCCGGTGTTCTGAAGCTGTCGGAGAAGGTCGTGGATCTCCGGATGTTGATTGGAGAATGCCTTTCACTGTTCACCCGGAGAGCTCATGAAAATAACAACGAGCTGACCGCAGATATTGAGTCGGATTGTCCGTCCCGGATTATGGCGGATCCGAAACGGCTGAAACAAATTCTTGTGAATCTGATCAGCAATGCCGTGAAACACACGGAGGAGGGACGGATTGAAGTTCGGGTGCGTCCGACGGGCAATCACGATGATCGGGTTCTTTTGAACTGGGAGGTATCGGACACGGGGGAAGGTATTCCACCGGAACAACAGCAGAAAATTTTCGAGACGTTTCGGAGGTTAAAGGAGGACGAGGAAGAGCGCGACTCCGGAGCCGGACTTGGTCTTTCGATCACAAAGAGGCTTGTTGAGCAAATGAACGGATCGATCGATGTGGAAAGTGCTCCCGGTGAGGGGACCACGTTTCAGTTTCAGATCCCATTTTCGTTACCCGACGAAAAGGATGAGTCGACGGATCATTACCCTGAATCAACCGATCATGAGCTGGATTTTACCGGTCAACAGATACTCGTGGCGGATGATCACAGTGCGACGGTTCTGATTCTGACCCATATGTTAGAGGAATGGGGGGCGTCGGTGACCACGGTGGGATCCGGCGAGCAACTGATAAACCACGTTGAAGAAGAGGCCGGAACGTATGACGCGCTGTTAGTGAATGCTCACATGTCGGATCTGGAAGGATATGATCTGCTCGAAAAACTGGACTCGTCCCTGGATCTTGATCACGTCATTTTGATCACCACGGCGGATCGGGAATCGGCCGATCGCCAGCAGGCCTCGAAATACGGCATAACACAGGTGATCACGAGACCCATGGAACGGTCATATGTCCTCAAAGCGCTTGCCGGGGTTCTCGAGATCGCCGGCGAGGAGCAGATGTCATTGTCGAGTTCCTCGGCCACCGAATGGAGTGTGCCGGAAGATTGGGAGTCGATACACCTTTTGATCGCGGAGGATAACAAGGTGAATCGACGTGTGATGGCGATGTATCTGGACGAGGAACCGATTCGGATCGATTTTGCGGAAAATGGCCAGGAGGCGGTGAATAAATTTCGGAATAAAGCATATGATCTGGTTTTTATGGATCTCCGGATGCCGGAGATGGACGGTATCGAGGCAACTCGTAGGATTCGAAAGCTGGAGCAAGAATCAAATCGGACGAGAACCCCCATCATGGCCCTTACCGCCGAGGCGCATGAAAAGCAGAAGCAGGAGACCGCCAGAGCGGGATGTGACGCCCATGTTGTCAAACCCGTTTCCAGGGAGGAGATTCTTGACGTGATCAAGAACGAGCTGTCGGAATCAAACGGGGGCGTTCCGGCGTCGGACGCGGAGGAAGATTCAATTGACGAGAACGGAGCCGGCGTGACCGAAGCCGAACGGGGCGAAACGCCGGACGCTCCACTGGATGTCAACGAGGAGTTTCGAGAGCTTGTCCCCGAATTTGTGAGCGAAGCCAGGAGTGATGTTCAATCCCTTTTAGAGGCACTCGACGAGGAGGACGGGAAGACCATCGCGGACAAGGCTCACAAGCTGAAAGGATCATCCGGATTCTACGGATTTGACGAGCTCGTGGAATGGATGAAGGAAATCGAAGAGGCAGTCGAGTTGAAGGATTTTGATCGAATTCGATCTCTCACGAAGAGTGCGAGCGAGCGCGTGGAGCGGATTGAGGAGGAGTTGACGTAACCATGTCTGGTTTGGTATCCGTTTGAGGTATGGATCCTCTGGCGGTGAGATGCAGCGCTGTCATGTGAATCCGGACCCTGATTATTCCTTTTGATCCGGTTCATCCCGCGCTTCTTCCTCGGACGGGATCTGATCCGCGGAAAACGATACGGAAATATCGTCCTGGACGGATTTCAGGTGAAGATCCCTCTGCGGAAAGGCGATGGTAATACCGGCTTCCCGGAACTCCTTGTCGACCGCGCGGTTAATTTTATGGAACGCTTTCCAGTAGTTCTCGTAGTCCTGGATAAAGAACCGAAGGGAAAATTGTAAAGCATTATCACCGAATCCGGTAAAAATGACGTTCGGTTCCGGGTCATTCAGGACGATGTCTTCCCTCCGTGTGATTTCCATTAATTTCTTCTCGACCAGATCCGTGTCGGACCCGTAAGCGACGCCGATCGGGATCACGACTCGCATGATGGAATCCGACAGGGTCCAGTTGACGAGTTCTCCCTGAATAAAGTTGCGGTTCGGCACGATCAATTCTTTTCGGTCCAGGTCGGTGATGGTCGTCGCACGCGTTCGAATTCGGGTCACCCGTCCCGTGACGTCGTTGACGGTCACGGTGTCGCCGACGCGGATGGGACGTTCAAACAAAATGATGATGCCGGAGACGAAATTGGCGAAGATTTCCTGCAGGCCGAAGCCGAGTCCGACGGACACCGCTGCCGCGAGCCACTGCACGTCTCCCCAGCGGATTCCGATACTTCCTGCGATTAACATGATACCGAGGAGAACGATCAGGTACCGGCTGATCGTCTTATATGCGTAACGGAGTCCCTGGTCCATGGGAAGATACTGAAGAATTGTGATCTCCAAAAGGCCCGGGAGGTTTTTCGTAATGATGATCATCATTACGAGGGTTACCAGAGCCATAAGAAGATCCGCCAGCGTAACGGGCATTCGTTTCTCGACGGTTTGCTGAATGGTTTTTCCTCCTTCTCCGGTGACCGTTTCAACCACCTGCATCGGATGCGACCAGAGTTCAATTTCATTCAGCATACCGAGTGCCGGGAGGACATCCGCCCAGATCAGCCAGACACCAACCCCGAGGCCAAGCCAGAAGAAGCTCCACATCAACTGCCGGGTTTGCTCATTGACGGAAGGCAGTGAAAAAGAAGATCCCTGAGCTGGTTCCTGACCGTCACCGGTCTTTTCCGCTGAGGTGTCGTCCGTTTCCTCCTCATCCTCCTCCTGTTCTTCATGGCGTTCTTTCTGTTTTTTGACAGCGAACTGAATGTTCTGATGGGTTTGCCACCGCACAAATAGTTCCACCAGATACAGAAGACTGAGAAAAACGATGAACGTGAGACTGATCCGCAGCATAAGCTGTCGTGCGGTGTAGTAATATCCAAAGATCGCCAGTCCGGCGAGCGCCAGGGGGACACCGATAACCAGGGGGTACCAGACGTACTTGAGCCGATCGATCCATCCATCCCGGTGTTCTTCAAGGTAATCCGAGAGAATCCCACTGTTCGGCGAAAGAACCTGTCGGATGAACCACGCCACAAGCAGCATGGTAATCAGGAACAGGGTCCGCCCGATGGAATCCCGGTAGATTCGATTTTCGAGGTGGTTCATGAGTAAAAACAGGAAAACGATCGGGACGGAGGGATACAGAAAATACAGGAGGTTCCTCCGAACCATTTTCGTGTTTTCGGACTTCCAGCGGAAATGGTTCTCGGCCAGGCCTTCGGGATAACAGGTGTATCGAAGCACGGTAATCGAAAGCAGGTACAGGCCGACACCCGTGAACGCTATCCCCGTCGCGCCGGGAAACGTGCTTGTTTCAGTGGCGGCGGAGGAAAAGCGCCAGCCGAGGAAAAGACAGAGGATGGGAGCAGGCACCGAAAGAAGGAGGGTATACAAAAGGGCATCTCCGGTTTTGATGAACGAATCATCGAACCGGGAAAAGGTATTTTCCCCGGCCTCCCGCAGGCGTTTGAAAAAGGTGTTTCGGTACCAGAGCATCACCATAACAAGCAGGAGGAAAGCCGGATAAAGCAGGTAAGCGCTGCGAAGGTCGTGCAGAAATACGCCGAGCGTGCTTTTCCAGTTTTCGGTTTTCGTAAAGCAGCGAAGCGCTTCAGGAACCTCTCGTACGTTTGCGTCCAACCCCGAAACCATTTGGCAGTTCTGAACTCGTTCTTCAGTTTGTTTAACTTCGGCACTCGGTCGATAGAAGTAGTTCGACGTGCTCTGAATCCAGATGACCCGCTCGTTGATGTAGGTCCGATAAGATTTAAGCAGATCGACCAGTTTTCGTTTTTCGGCAATCAGGTCCGTCAATTTCGTAAAATACCGGTCGTACTCCTCGATTAATTTTTCGATCAGGCCGAGACGCCGGGTCATCAGGTCCGATAGTTTTTCCCGAATGTCTTTCCGTTTTTTCTCCGGAAGATTGCGGCTTCCTTTTTTTAGCAACTGGTTAATTCGTTCTTCCCGTTCCTGTATCAATCGGGATTTTGTTTCATTCAGCTCGATCAGCCGAAGCTGGACCTCGGAAAGAAGGCCTTCGAGCTCCGAGATGTCGATCTGGTGATCCGAAACCCTGGGAAGTTCGTTCTTTTTTCGCCGCAGCAGCCGGCCAAGACGATGAGTGAGACCCGCGGCCTTGATTCGTTCTTTGACGTTGTTCAGGTCGGATGAGATCGACTTCCGGATGGATTTGGCTCCTTTCAGGCGTTCGTTAATTTGCTGCAAGCCTTTGATGGGACCATCCTCCTCGGTTCGCTCTTCAGCAAGATCTTTGACGTTCTGGGCCAGTTCTTCGACGAACGGGTAGGCCTCCCGGACCCGGTTGAGGGTTTCCCTGGTTTCCTCCAGATCCTCTTTCGCTTTTCGCTCCAGGTTCTGGCTGACAATCATCTGCCACAGTTGCGCAATTTTCTCGAGACGTCCGGCACGGGCCGTCAGGTAGTTTTTCCTCGCCTGAAGCACGTCCCGGCGGGGTTCATACGTCTTTTTTTCCAGGTCCAGGAGTTTGAGCCGGGTTTCCAGTTTTTCCTTGCGTGCGTGTAGAGCCGTTAATTTTGCTGTATCACGTTCGCCGAGATCTCCGCCGCTCATGGATTTTATTTCCGTCTCGACCTGATTCAGTGTTTCCTGGGTGTCGTTGAGCAGTTTTTGAATGTTCTCACGTCGGTTTTTGATTTCAGCCAGTTTCTTCGTCACCTCCTCGAGTGTCGTTCGGACGGATTCCAGCTCGGACTGTCGGTCCTTGAGCTGCTGTTCAAGAAAGGACAGCTCCGGTTCCACCGGGATGTACGTCCCCGTTTTTTCCACTTCCTCAAGCAGCTGGTCGATCGGTGCCTGCTCGGGTACGCTGATCTCGGGGGCGGTCCTGATTTCTTCCTGCTTCTGCTGAAATTGTTTAATTTCCCGGGACGCATTCTCCCGGGTATTCCGGTATTCGCTGATACGGGTCTGCAGTTGGGAGAGGGCGTTCAGTTCATTCAGGGCGTCCCTGTACGTCGATTTGATTTCCTTCCGAGTTTCTTCCTTGAGGTCGGTCTGTTCGTCCAGCGCCTGAAGCCGCTTGTTGATGGCTTCTTCCGTGAGTTCCACCGGCGTAGACGGTATACCGTTGGCTGTATCCTGCTGGGTGTGAGCGGGATTGACGGATTGCAGCGTCTGGAACAACAGGGCGAAAAATACAATAGGCGTCAATCGGATTTTCCAGGTCCGTCTCCAGGACGGCGTCAGGTTTTGGTTAGGCTGATTCACGTATCGATAACGTCGTTATAAGGCGTGAAAAAACCGGCCGGGCGTCCGGCTGAATCGGTTGGAACGGTTTCCGATCACTCGGGCCGTCTTCAAATTCGAGGAATCAGGTAACGTTTTTCGTTCCTGGGACCCGAGTTTTTAAATTGAACCGATTACATCAAGGTAACATGCAGTGTATCCGGATAATGGAATATGATCAATAGGGAGATGTTCTTATGCGATCGAAAGACCCGGTCTGAGAAGGAGTTTGATTCCGACCGAAATGGAAGAGAAGAATATCATCATGCTTTTTATCAATCCTGAGGTCGCTCTTCATGCCGCTGACGTTCGGCTTCCGGCAGGTTCTGAATACCATTGGTCCAGATTCCGGTTCGGAGCGGATCGATGAACAGGTCGTCGACGCCCTCCTCTTCCAGTATGCGGCACCAATCCTCGTAATCGTATTCGACCCGGCGAATTTCAGGGGGGCCATATTGATCATTCCGTACCGGAAGAATGGCGTAGTGTACGGCGGGATCTCCGTCGTGATCCGGTTTTCCGACCGCGCCGCAGTTTACGGCCGTCCATCGTTCTTCGCCGATCGATCCGGTTTTGATCCAGGGTAACCCGGTGTGTGAACAGGCCAGAGCCCGGGCGTGAAACTCCTTCATCCAGTCCTGTAGATCGTCCGGCGTTGTGGTGGATTCGTACAGGAATTCGTTCGTCCGATCGGGACTTCCGTGGCAACAGATCATGGCTCCTCCGCGTGTGTCCACAATGACCCGATCGGGCCACCTGTCAATTCGATCCCGGTGTCCTTCGGAGAGCGAAGACAGAGCATATTCAAAAGCAAGACTGCTGATTCGCTGCTCTTCCTCCGAATCGTATCCACACCCGCAACCCGTTTCGCCGGCGGCCGCCTGCTGTTCGAGGTTTCCGGAGACACAAACATCGAAATGTTCTTCGGCCATTGAGATGACTTCGTCACTGTGTCCCGAACAGCCGATCACGTCTCCCAGGAAGACAAACAGATCGCAACCCTGTTCATTTGCATCCTCAATGCAACGCCGGAAAGCGGGGACGTTTCCATACACTCCGCCCATGAGCGCAATGTTCGTTGCATCGGGAAACGACCGTGTTTCGGATTTCTGAAGTGTCAATAGACTTTCGTTTTTACGTTATCTTTACCCGTTCACTTATCGTCATGACGGCGGTGATTGCCACGCATTACCGAAAAAACTCGTGTTGTCGACGTTTCGTGGTTTTTGGTCTTCTGCCGGGAGACATCTGGAAACATCTGTTCAGTTCGGTCCATACGATTCGAACGTCCGTTTGAGGTGCATTGTAAAAAACGCTCTTCAACGTTCGAACCTTTTTCCCGGAAAGGAAAACGAACGTAACAACACCGGGAGGAACGCTCCCGCGAGATATCCGGCTGTGCAGAAAAGCAAACCGTAGACATTCAAACCAAGGGATAGGGCGTATTTCCCGGAGCCGAGAGAGAGCCAGACCGGTAGGAGGGTGTTCGCGTACATCCCGTCAAGGACCTTTACGATTCCCAGTACGAGACCGGGCCAGAACGCGAGATGAAAGCTGAGGCGACCGGACGTGGGAATGAAGGAAAGCAGGAAAATCGGTGCAAGGCCCATGACCATCGTTCCACTGATCGTCGTGGCCTTGATAATGGCCGGCCCGATCTGATCTCCGATAAAATAGGTGAGAAGAGGGGCGTTACCGACCAGGGCGATCAGAATCATGATCCAGCGCCCCCGGTTCAGATCCTTGCAATTCGCTGGTTCTTTACGGTCCGGCCAGTCACGGGCTCCCAGCTTGGCCGTGGAAGAAAACGTCGAATCCAGCGTCGACCCGGCGGAGCTGAGCATTATGGCATTAAACACAAGCAGCGCTGACAGCCCGATGGATTGCGGAACCACCACGGCCGCGTCCTCCCCGGCTGGAATCCCGGCTTGCCGTGCGTAAAGGCCGATAAATCCGAACAGAAAAATCAGACTGCCACCGATGAGACCGGAAATGATGAAACCAAAGATCATTTTTTTGGGGGGGGTAATAAACGCGCGATCGGTCAGAACCGGGTCGTGAAACGGATAACTGAACATCTGCACGAAGGCCAGAGCACAGAACGTCAGCCCGGCCGACTTCGTTGATTCGGAGACCTCGGGAAATCCCGATTCCGCAAGGTCCGGCCCGAGCACGCTCAGGACCACCCCCAGGAGCAGGGCAACAAATACCATCTGAACGCCATCGGTCAGCAGACTGGACCGGAGTCCTCCTCTCCAACTGTAATACAATGTGAAGCCCGTAACCAATACCACCGCGATCCAGTATGAATTGCTTCCTTCCGGTCCAAAATAAAGCGACGCCACTTTTGTGTTCGACCAGACCTCGTTGAATAGGCGAATCAAAATGGCGATCAGAAAGATTTTGGCACAGATCGGGCCGTATTTCTCGACCAGAAAGGCCGGGAGGGAACGGTATTCTCCCCGGGTGCGGAGAAGATAGATGACAATGCCGGCCGTGATGAAACTGCCGTAGTAAATACTATATCCCAGTCCGCCGTACACCCCGAACGCGTGGGCGAGGTTGGTCGCATTCGCAATGGATTTAGCGAAGATCCAGCTGATCGTCGCACTGGCGACCAGCAGCCAGAGGCCGGGGGATTCCCCTTCCTCGGAGGATCCCTCGAAGAACTGTTCCGGCCGGATCGAATGGGGGACCAAAACATACACCAGACCACCGTAGGCCAGCAGGACCAGCCAGGGCAGGGCCACGAAGAAAAACGGTTCAAACATGATTTTGATTGGGATCTTGAAACATGACAGCGTGAGAGATCACACCCTCAGCCTCATTCTACGATGAGGATCGAGGAGTTTTTCAGAAATCTTCCGGGAGGCTGCTGAAAAACCCTCGCAACGTCAGCGAAACGGGTTAGGTCGAAGAGCGCGGAGTCCGCCGGATACGACCGCGATAGAGCGATAAAGCATACATCTCGAACATGGAACCCGTTCGGTGTAGAACCCCTTCAGGATTCATCTGTTCAGGACCTTCCCTTCCCCGGGGTTTCGCTTCGCTCAACCCCGGGCTTACCTGTTTGATCCCTTTGGTGTCACGGACACGTCGATTCGGTTGTGGCATCGTCGATGGGACCTTCACAGAATCAATGCGGACCGATTGAACCATGAACCCCGACGGGGTTCTACAGGTCAGCCCGGGGGAAGCCGAGCGATAGCGAGGCGCACCCCCGGGGGATGAGATGAAACAAAACATGAACCCTGAAAGGGTTCCACCGTTTAACATGACAGGACAACAAAGCGTGTTTTATTCAGACCGGGTCTATGGTCTATTCAATTTCTTCCGTTTCAAATGAAGTGATAAATGAAATACTTAAACGAATAAATGATCGCACGTATTCCTGTAATTATAAAGATAAATCCACGGGATGTTGAGATGACCGAACCGACAACGAAAAAAAACCGCATCCGCCGTTCTTCGTGTTGAAGAAATGAATACCATTGAGCCATTCATTTCCCTCCTGAGCATTCCGTGCGAACGGATTCAAAATCTTCCGATATCTGACCGATGAAAATTAAGAGAGACTTTCTGTTCCGTTACATTAGATAACCAATGAAGAGGACCTTTACGAAATTCGTCATCTTTTCCGTCGCAATTCTGTCCGCCGAGCTCCTTGTACAGTACCTGACCACCCTCATCCCGAACGTTGAATCACCAGGGAGCCCATACTACTCGGCGCTCCTTCGCATGGGATTGATCATCACCATCTTTTATCCATGCTTTTTAATTTTCGAAGGAGTTATGGAAAGCGTTGCCAGATCCTACGTGAAAAATACCAAGAAGCTCACGACAGGGTGGTGGCGGGGAATGATCATCGGATTCACGCTGGCGATTCTTCTCCTTCTGTGGGGATACGCTTTCGTCTGGTACCAGCGGAACCTGGTAATGGACGTCTGGGACTGGATCATCGGATTTTTTTAACCCCCTTCCATCTATCGTCCCCCTCCCGACGCCGACCGATCTTTTGAGAAGAGTTTCCGGGGTCCGTTTGAACCCCACGTCGAATGTTAGTATTATGTTAGTGTATTGAATGGATGAGGACGTTCCCCAATGGCAGTGAATTAAGGAAATCCGGGTGGCTCTTACTTCAAAAGTCCCGGAGGGACGAACGTAAATAGACCCGGTCTGAAAAGGTGCCGTGCACTCAGTGATCCCTCAGCGGGCG
>CAZSFH010000069.1:0-12449 GCA_964606115.1 uncultured Planctomycetia bacterium
TCTTTTTCGCTGTCTTCTGATTGCTGTTTCTTCTCCTTTTTTTCGTCTTCGGACTTTTCTTCTTTTTCTGTTTTTTTGCTCTGGTCTGCTGTTTCTTCTTTCGCCACTTCCGTTTCCTGAGTATCAGAACGTTGTTGTTCCCCGTTTTGTGATTTTTCCGTGGAGGATTGACCATCTGCAATTGACTCTTTCGTTTGTTCGTCGGACGACGAAGTCTTGTCTGGGCGGGAGTCAGGTCCCTGACTGCAGGCGGAAATGAGCAGTAGAATGGAAAACGTGGCGAGAAGGACTGATCTTATTGTTTTCGACATAAACGGCAGACCGGATTGAAGGTAGTTCATCAAACACCCTCCAGAGATAAATGTAACTAGTCTTTTAGCTTCATGTTGTGGGCAGTTCGTATGGAGGAATTCGAAATAACGAATCCTCAAAATCGCTTTTCGATCGTCTGACAATAAAAATCGCTTTTCGATCGTCTGACAATATATGTTATCTTGGAAAACAAAACAAACTCAAGTAATGCAAAGGACGTTCTGAACATTTTCAGTGAAAGCATGCCCTCGTCTTTTGGTGGAGGGATAATATTTGAAATCGTTGTTTCCTTTCCCTACGATAGCCAAACCTGAAATTCTAATGTTTGTCGGTCCGTCTAAAGGGAGTGGACCTGCGAAAACGGGGAGACGCTGTCAGCAAGCTTTGAGCGACGTTCTCGCATGATCATGTCAGAAGGTTGCTGAAACGCCTCGCTTCGTCAGTAAAATGAAATTGCGATCAGCCTTCTGGCCGGCCGACATATTGATGAGGGTGCTCATGCCAACGAGACCGAATTTCGAAGCGGGATCATGAAGGGGCTTTATAATATCTTCCGAACGACCTCCAGTCAGGCTCTTCGTGAGCCGGTCTTTTTAATTTTAACCGGTGTGTTTGCCGTTCTTGTGTACGGTGCACGGTTTCTGGTGATGTTTGTGTTCAGAGGTCGGACACGAGTGCTGATGGAAACCGGGATTACGTCGATTTCTTCATGCGGGGTCTTGCTTTCCATTTTGCTGTCCTGGTTGTTGATACGGAAGGAAATGGAGCGCATGTCCATTCTGTCTGTGCTTTCGAAGCCGGTTTCCCGGTTTTCGTTCGTGACGGGCAAGTACATGGGTCTTTTATATGCCATTGGTGCGGCGATGTTTTTTCTTTTTCTTGTGTTTCTTCTTAATCTGTGGCAGTTTAATTCAGTGCAGATGCTGGATGAAATTCAGCATCAGATTTATCAGGAGTTTTTGGCAGACCCCGCTTATCGAAAATCCGGTAGCTCCCCCGGTGGTGTTTGGATCATCTTGCAGGGGCTCCAGCATGGTTTCGGCCATTTTTTTCGTAAGTGGTTGGTCCCGAGCATGATTGGCACGGTGCCCGCGATGCTGAGTGTGTCTATTGTACTTTCGGTCTGTGCCGTGAGCTCACTGTATTTTAACGTAACCACGACGACCGGAGTGACCATTGCTTTTCTCGTGTTCGGAAATCTTGCCGGGAATCTTTTCCACGCACTTCAGCACAGTGGCTGGATCATCGGTCCGGCGCTGGGCTGGGTTGTTCACCTGCTGATACCCGATCTTCTTCGACTGAATATCGCCTCGGATGTTGGAAGCCGCCTTTCACTGTCGAGGTTGGAACTCTTTTATGATTACCTTCCGTTTCTTAGCTGGTCTGTTGTATCGTCTCTCGTTTATGTCATGATGCTTCTTACAGCCGGATCAGCGATCTTCCAGCGAAAAGAAATTCGATAGACGTCGTGAAATACGCAATCTTCAGTGACGTACACGCTAATCTGGAAGCCCTTGAAGCGGTTTTCGCGGATATGGATCAGCAGGAGGTTGATGAGTTCGTCTGCCTCGGTGATCTGGTGGGATACGGAGGGTCCCCGTCGGAAGTGATGAAACTGGTTTACGAGCGGGTGTCTCTCATCGTGGCCGGCAATCACGATTATGCGATTTCGGGGAAACTGAGTCTGGAGCAGTTCAACACCTACGCTCGAGAAGCGGCTGAGTGGACGAACGAACAGCTGACCGAAGATCAACTCGATGATTTAAACACGCTACCGCTACTTGAGATGAAAGAGGAGATGACCTTTGTTCATTCCACCATCCTGGCCCCGGAAAAATTTGATTATATCCTCACGGCTTATGACGCACATATGAATTTTGAGGAGATGGAGACGAAGGTTGGATTTATGGGGCACTCTCACATACCGGTCAATTTTATTTACCGGGAAAACCTTCACCACAACAAAGATGACCGGCTGGATCTGGACTCGGACAGCCGGGCGTTAGTGAATGTGGGAAGTGTCGGACAACCTCGTGATGAAGATCCACGGGCCTGTTACGCCCTGTATGACAGCGATGAGCATTTGGTGGAGATCAGGCGTGTGGATTATGATATCGATACAGCCGCAAACAAAATTCACGATGCCGGACTCCCGAAACTGCTGGGGGAACGGCTTTACCGCGGCAAATAGCCGAGAGCACTTTTCAAACCGGATCGTTTTACCGCTTTTCAAGGTCCAGGACCCGGAAAGCTTCCACGAATTCACTTCCGGACTGAATGGCTGCTTCCCGGGACCGTTCGTGTACGATACGCTTGATCTGATCTCGTTCGAGCTGCTGGGTCTCGTGACAGCAGAGGGCGTTGATTTTGTCCTCGATGGTGTCCTCGATATCGATGTATTTATCCGGTTTGTGGGTGCCGTAAAACCAGAGTTCCGAAACCAGGTGAGGTTCGAGTCCCTGTTCGTCGAGCAGTTCAGGAAAATAGGCGGGATTTTTCGCGGCCGGGGAAATCGCGTCGAACACCGCGACCGACACTTTGCGATGGTCCCGGTGAGCGACAAAACGACTCTCATATATTCGATTGGAAGGATCGAAGCTGAAGACGACGTCCGGGCGGATTCGACGGATCTGGCGGACCAGTTTCTTTCGAAGTTCAGGGGTGTTCTGAACTTCTCCATCTGTTTCTTCGAAAAACGTAACCTCGTCCACCCCCAGTTCTTCAGCGGCGTTCCGCTGTTCCTCCTTTCGCCGTTCGATCAATTTTTCGACGGGCCAGCCGGGTTTGTTGCCTTTCGAACCGTCGGTGACGATTAATTCTTCCACGTGATGACCGTCATTGACCAGTTTGGAGATGGTGCCCGCACAACCAAAGTCAATGTCATCCGGATGGGCCGATATTGCAAGGTATTTCATCGGTGATTCGGGTAAATAGAAATAGACTCCGGCTTCAGGGGGTTCTTCTGGAATGCCAGACGTAACTCTTTCCGCTCTGTATGTTCAAAGGTCATGCGAATTTTATCCCATGATCGGATCAGATGAAAGTATCGGAAGAATCAATCAAGATCGGTTCAGGCTCCGTTTCCATGAGGTGAGCTTTGTTCAGATTCTTTTATTTTTGCTTGATGCTCGATAAGATATGTAGCCTGCTTGAACGAGAAAACTGACCAGTCGTTCAGGTGATTCTACAGGCACATGGTGGTCATTTGACGGTCTATTCGTTTCCCTGCCAGATTCTGGACGGGATCAATACGCTCGAAATTTACCGTTCGAAGCCCGAGGGTGTTCAAAGCCTCCTGATGTACTTTCCGCGATTGCTACGGTTTTTTACAGCTTATGCAAATTATTCGGTTATGGCTCAAGTTCGGCATCGTCTTTTCGGAAAACTCGCCGTCGCCACGGGGTTTCTGACCGAGAGTCAGCTTAAGGAGGCTCTGGAGGAACAGCAGAAGTCACGATTTCGCGGCGAGGACGTGCCTCGGCTCGGAAAAATTCTTGAGGACAAGGGGTATATGACCCGGAGGCAGATTCGTAAAATATTGAAAACGGCGAGGCGGATGGGCGGCCGGCGTTTCGGAGAAATTGCGATGAATCTTCACCTGATTACCCTTAACCAGTTGAACGTGGCCAGGGATGTACAGGAGAAGCTTCAGCATCCGGATCGGAATATTCCATTAGAAGGATCTACAAAGGTGGTCTATGAACGATTACGTAACCGGATGAATGAGAACGGGCAGGTTCCTCAGATCGGTGAAATCCTGGTGGAACTGGGATTTCTTTCGGAGCGCCAGCTCGATGTGATTCTCCAGCATAAAAATCAAATTTCCGGTTCGTGTCCTCGATGTCAGAGTGAATTTGATATCTCAACCTACGAAAATGGGGATCAATGCTTCTGTCCACAGTGTTCTGCTTCTCTGCGAGTTCTTCAGAAAAACGGCACCCTCGAACTCGGTCTTGAACAGACCGCCTCGGAGAAGCAGCTGAAGGACGTGGATAAGCTTGAGCGTACGGAGAATGCCGGCTATCGTTTTCAGCGACAGGTCGGACGGGATACCATGGGGGTTTTGTACAGGGGCACAACCGTCGATAAAGAACAGCCCGTTGCTCTGAAGGTGCTCTACAGAAAACGATCAAGAGATGAGAACGTTATGGCGTTTCTGGAAGAAAAGGTTCAGAAACGGAAAACCCTTGATCATTCGAGCGTTCGACGACTGATTGATTTTGAACGATCAGACACTCTTGATTTCCTTGTTCTCGAATGGATTGAAGGAAGCAGTCTTCGAAGAGTTATTGAGGACCGGGGCGCTCTTCCACAGGAAAAGGCTCTTTCAATGGTCCGCCGGGCTATTGATGGGTTGCAGGAAGCGATAGACATGAATCTATTTCACGGGGATCTACGCCCATCAAACATGCTTCTTGCACGATCTGGTGTGTTCAAACTCCTGAATCTCGGTTTGACGTATCAGTCTTCGGAACACCTTCTGGAAATCCTGGATTCAGGACGTGTCGCTCCATTTTATACGGCCCCGGAGTTCATTCTTGATGACAGGGAGATGACCGAGCGATCGGAGATCTATTCACTCGGAGCCTGTTTCTATCATATGGTGACCGGCGAACCTCCTTTCCGGGGATCGTCTCCCTACACCGTCATTCGTCGGGCTCTGGAGAAAGGGATAAGGCCACCGGACGAGATCAAACCATTTCTTTCCCGCTCCCTTTCCGAGGTCATCACAAGAATGATTGCCATTGAACCGGATAAACGGTTTTCGAATTACGACCGGGTACTGGAGGCTCTTGATTCCGTTGAACTTCAGGAATCCTGAACCGCTGAGTCAACGTACCTTGTCAGATCCGATCTACCCACCAGAGGATTCACCGGGGCGTTCGGTGCCGCTGATGAACTCCGCGTCGGATTCCAGTTTTTTCTGCAGAGTTCGTGCACAGTCTTCACTGCAAAGGTTAAACCACAGATCATGGTTTTTCTCCCTGGCGGGTGAGCCGGGTGGGGCGATAAGGGCGTACACGATCTGAGGGTCGTCCTCAAACTCGATTCCGATCATATGACCATCTTCTTGCTTCTCAACGGCTTCACGGTGGGTGAGTGTGGCGCCGATTCCATGAAAGGAATCGGCTGAATCCAGCGGCTCTCCGCAGAGAGCACATTCGGCCGAAGGATTTCTTGAGGAGGACATTGTTCGAAATGGAAACTGGTACATCTTCAAACGTACAGTTCTCTACTATGAACTCGAATAACAGGGTACGAACACATCCACCAGGTTGCAATCCTCGCTTTGGCGGTTGGTGATAAAAGACAAGGACTTCTCTGGCCGTCAGGTTAAAAAACGATTAGAATTGTAGTAGTGTATATTCTTACGGATTCATTTTTTCCGATCACCCATGGATTTTTACATTCAGTCATGAGTAACGACTGCTTGTTCTGCAGTATTGCCGACGGCGAGAAAGACGCGGATCTGGTTTATGAGGATGATCAGATCATTGCTTTTCATGACATTAATCCTCAGGCACCCACCCATCTCCTCATTGTGCCACGAGAACACATTGAGACGATTGACGATCTTGAGGATCATCATCGGGATCTTGCAGGATCATTGATTCTCCGGGCCCGCCGACTGGCCCGGGAGTACGATCTGGAAACGGAGGGCTACCGGCTTGTGTTCAACTGTCAGGAAGGAGCCGGTCAGTCCGTCTGGCATATTCATCTTCATCTGCTTGGAGGCCGCTCGTTTTCCTGGCCCCCAGGATAAACCGGTACTCCCCGGCGAGAGGAACGGCCGCGTACTTGCGTTCGAAATCATTTCTGCATTCGCCTCGTCGAACGATCATGTTTACGGGTATTATCGAATCACCGGGATGGGTGTTGACCTGTGAGGAGGAGGGGGCGGGACAGGGCTTTTCCGTACGATGTCCAGAGCTTAACACAACCGTTGACGTCGGTGAAAGCATCGCGGTGAACGGGGTCTGTCTGACGGTCGAGAAGGTGGAACCCGAGGAGCCGATTCTTCATTTTCACGTCATTGAAGAGACACTGTCTCGGACCAATCTGTCCTCCCTCGACATCGGCGACCGGGTGAATATTGAACCTTCCCTCAAGGTGGGAGACGATCTGAGCGGTCATTTTGTCATGGGACATGTGGACGGAACGGGTCGGGTGGATGAAATTAAAGAGCGGGATCAGGAACGGACGATATGGGTCCAATTCCCCGAAGATCTTGAGATGTATCTATTTAGCAAAGGGTGCATTGCCCTGGATGGGGTCAGTCTGACCCCCGTTGAAATCCAATCCGAACGGTTTTCGGTTGAGCTCATTCCCGAGACCCTCGAGAGAACCACGCTTGGGGAGCGAAAGGTGGAAGAGCAAGTCAACATCGAAGTGGATCTTATTGCCCGGTACGTTGGAGAGCGCCTGAGACAGATGTCACCGGAGAGCTGAAAGAGGGTCTTCCTCTTTTCCTGTTATTTTATCCTTCCGATCCCAGCCAGCGGCCGAGGAAAATAGGAAGGAACAACAGGAGAAGGGTTCCCCCTTGAATCGGTCCGACCAGAAAGCAGACCATGGTCGATTCAATAAGGATCATTCCCTGTACACCTGTACCAACGATCGCACCGATTCGTTCCGGAACGGGATTCCGGCGGGCCGACCGGATCGCCAGTCCAAATTGAAGGAGATAGATTGCCAGGGGAAGAACGGAAAGGGAAAAGTATGGAACTTGAATGGGCCCTTCCTTCACCAGCAGCAGGTAGAACACCAGGAAAGCAAGCAGACCGGCGTCGATTCCGGCGTACATGGTCAGTTCGTCCCTGGCGTGTGGTGTCTCCTCGAGAATACTGATCGACGTGATCAGAAAGATGTGGAATCCCGTGAAAAGGGGGAGTGCCATGTAGGTCGACCATGTAAACATGGCTGTACCGACGACGGATAAACCGAGAAGAAAGTTTGCCGCGCGGAGAATCCCCATGAGAACGGGGCCCCAGAACGCGCTGGTGGTCGCTTCGAAATCGTACATCAGGATTCCCAGAGCGATGAATCCTCCGATTGCCACGGGAAGGAAACCGGCGAACGAACACAGTAACAGTCCGCCCAGAAGGAGAGAGGCAGCAAGAAACAGTGCGGTGCCGGCGGAAATCCGTCCGGAGGGAAGAGGGCGGTCGGGGTGGAGGGTTCGGTCCCGCTGAATGTCGGCAAGGTCATTCAGGACCATTCCCGCTGAATAGAGAAGGACGGATCCGAAGACCACGAAGAAGAAATTCGATCGGGAGGTGATTTGCGGTGCGGCCTCGCGCGCAAGCAGCGCGGCCGCCGCCGTAGCCGCTATGGCGGTCGGTGCGTTCCTCAACCGCAGTAACGAAAGGAGATCCCGGATCTTCGCTGAGATATACTTCATTCGATCTGTTTTGCAACGATCTATTCAAAGATCACGCACCGGGCTCGCGGAATGTCTCAGCGAGTACCCGGAGAGTTCGTCCGGCTCATACGGGACTTGCTTAATATACAACCGTATCTTCCAGGCGAGATATACTGAGAACACGGTGAGCGGGAACCATCACCCGTTTCCGGTTTACCCGGATCCCCTGGTCGGCGGCTTTCATGATGTATACTTCCTTGGTCGATTCGCTTTCTTTACTATCGTGCACGTCCACGTTTTCCAGTACCAGGGCGCCGTGTTGTTGTTCCACCAGAGTACCCAGATAGACATAGGGGGTTGGGGTATCTATGACCACTTTCTCACCGATAAATTCCTTCCATAGGGGGTTCGATTCGCGACTTGCCGGTCCCTGAATTTCTCGCGGTGGATTTACGTGTTCCCCGGATGGTTGGGAGTTTTCGTTTTGCGATTCCGGTTCACGTTCATCAGTCATGGTTGAACTCTTGATTGAAAGGAGGTGTGATTATCCTCCGATCAGATGGAGGATGTCGTTGTACGTGACCAGAATGATGACTGCCAGCAAGAAGAGGAAACCGATCATCTGAATAAGATACAGTGTGTCTTCGCCGAGCGGTTCCCCTTTCAATTTTTCGATGATCAAAAACAGAATATGCCCTCCGTCCAGCGGAGGCAGGGGAAGGAGGTTCAATAACCCGAGACTGATGGAAATCATGGCGAGAATTTTGAGAAACTGGCCGAGGTCCTGTTCAGCAACGCGATGGGAAATCGAAAAAATCCGAACGGGTCCTGCAAGGCTTTTTTTGGCTTTTTTGGTCGAGGAAAACATTTCCTTAATACCGAGGATCGTGAGTTTGTACATATTTACTGCTTCTCTCATGCCAGCCGTGAATCCCTTTACAGGAGGGTAACGTTTTTCAAAGGTCAAAGGTTTCAGCATCACCCCAATGCGACCTGTTCGCCGTTTGTTCAGGGTATACGTTTTCGTGATGTTTCCTTCACTCTGTTCCCGACGGATAACAAGTTTTACCTGTTCAGGTCGTGTACGGAGGTGATTGATAAGCTTGATAAAGGATTTCTTCAATTCTTTTTTCTGATCCCGCACAAAAAATCCCTGAATACGATCACCGGCCCGAAATCCGGATTTAGCCAGTCCGGAGTCGTCCGGAAGTTCTGGAAGCGGATGGACCGGTTGATAAATGTTGACGGTGATTCCGATGGTTCCCTCGCCAAACTTGTTTTTAGACGGGGTAAGAGTGGTTTTCTTTGAGGAATAGTCTCGAACGATCTTAACAGTGAACGAGGATTCATCGACATTTTCCAGGTATTTTTTCAGGTCGGGTAACGTATGGAAGTCGTTTTCGTTGATGGCATGGATCTGATCTCCCGGTTCAACTCCTGCACGGTTTGCCCTGGAGTCTTTCTGGATACGTTTGATTTTGCCGGTTCGGGGATCCACAATTGCTCCCCCAATGTCCTTTTGTTCGGGATGAATTTCCTTCCGGGCGACCTCGAAGTTACTAAACCGGGGACGTTTGAATCGGAGATCCAATTTTCGATTCGGTAGAATCTTGAGCCATTTCTCCAGATGGATGTACCGGGGTACCGGTTGACCGTTCACCGATTCAATTTCATCGCCGGATTTCAGGCCGGCCCGGTCGGCCGGTGATCCATTCTGAACCTTGTCGATGATGGGCTTGATCAAAAGATTGATTGAGGGATCAGGCTGTTGAAAAACCATGGGGTACAACGTCAACGTCTTCGGACGATATTCCGTTCCGTCGTTCGTCTGTTTTTTTCTCAACACCTTCAAATCGATCGGTGGCGACGCTGCACGGATCAGGTTGACGTCCGAAAGCGTTTCCGGGTTCCCTTTTACACTGGACCCATTCTGTTCCACCTCATGGTTGTTGATCCGAACAATCCGTTCCGAACCGGTGATCGATAATTCCTTCCGAACGTTCAGCGAATCGGAAAGGTTATAGAGCGGTATGGTTTGACGGTCAGTTTCAATCATATATGGCGTTCCCGGAGCAACCGTGAGTTCTTCCAGGCGTTGTTTGCCCTCCCGGTTTTCAATCAGGTAGGAAAGGGTCGGGGATACGCTTTTTTGAATGATGGTCTTGAGATCCCGCGTTCGATAGACGGGTATTCCGTTCGCGGTTTGAATTCGATCCCCCTTACGGAGACCGGCATGGTCCGCTGGTCTGTTCGGAAGGGCCCTGCGGACGACGTTCTGGTAGCTTGAGAGGGCCGGTCCTCCCGAAATGGGGTCTCCGGGATCAATGACCGCTTCCTGTTTCGAAGTGGTTGCAGAGGCCCCCTGGGTTTTAAAAATCAGTTTTACTTTTTGTGATTTATCGAGGCCGATCAGGTGCTGTTGATACTCCCCCAGACTATCAATTTTATACTTAGGCCCCCAATTTCGTTCTTGTTTGTCTCCCTCCGCGCCGTCTGGTTGTTCAACTCGGAGACCAATCAATTGTGTCTCGGGCTTGACCCCAGCAGTCCATTCGGGAGACCCCGAACGAACAACTCCAATTTCGTTGTTTGGTTCCTCCACCCCGATCCAGTACATGAGGATGCAGAGCGGAAAAGCAACGATTAGGTTCATGAGGGATCCAGCGGCGAAAATCCAGAACCGTTTCCAGGGCGCCTTGGAATGGAGTTCGCGTTCTTTCTCGACTCCGGCGTTGTAACGTTCGATGGTTTCTTTTTGAAACCCTTCCTGCATCAGCTGATTGAAGAGGGATCCCTCAACTGGCTGGGTTTCGGAGATCCCCATCTTCCGGAGCTCCTCCTTCAGCCGGGGTAGTTCTTCACGAATGGTATCGGGGAGATCTTCGCCTTCCGGAAGTTCACGGCCTTCACCCGGTATCTCGCCGGCCATTTTCACGTAACCGCCAAGGGGAATTGCACTGAGGGCGTACTCGGTTTCCCCGTACGTGTATTTCAAAAACTTCCAGCCGAAGCCGATGCTGAAGACTTCGACTTTCACACCTGACCATTTTGCGACCAGGAAATGTCCGAGCTCGTGCACGAAAATAAGTCCGCCTATACCGATAATAATTAAAAGTATGGCGATCATGTGCCGTCTGCTTCCTTTTGTACGCGATTCCGTTGTCGTTGTTTCGAATCAATATAGTCCGATGCCTGATTCCGGGCCGAATTTTCTTCCGACAGAAGTGTTTCCAGGTCCGGGTTTTGAATCGGGTCGTGGTTTTCCAGGACATTTTTCACCACGGAGGTAATCGTCGGGAAATCAATCCGTTCGTCGAGAAACGCATCTACCGCGATTTCATTTGCACCATTCAGGACAGCACCGGTTGTTCCGCCTTCCCGGGCGACGGTGTGTCCGAGGTCCAGCGCGGGAAAGACATCACGGCGGGGGGGCTCAAAATGAAGTTCGAGACCTCTTGAAAAATCTTCCGTCACCTGATGGGCACGACTTCGTTCCGGATAGGATAAGGCGTACTGAATCGGTCCTTTCATATCCGGGGGACCCATGTGGGTCATGAGCGCGCCGTCCGTCAGGCGAACCATTGCGTGGACCCGGGACTCCGGATGGATTAACACCTCAATCCGATCAGGCTCAACGTCAAAAAAATGGTTCGCTTCGACAATTTCAATTGCTTTATTCATAAGCGTGGCCGAGTCGATTGTGATTTTATCTCCCATGTCCCACGTTGGATGGTCCAGCGCGTCCTCGGGCTGCGCGTTGGAGAGTTGATCAGGGGCCCAGGTGCGAAACGGACCCCCGCTCGCCGTCAGGATCAGAGCGTCCACTTCGGAGGCTGGCGTTCCTTCAAGAAGCTGAAAAAGAGCCGAATGTTCGCTATCCACCGGCATGAGCTCGGCGTCGTGTTTTTCCACGAGATCGTCAATGATGGATCCGGCGATCAACAGAGATTCTTTGTTGGCCAGCGCTACTCGTTTTCCTGCTCGAACGGCGGCAAGCGTTCCCGGCAGTCCCGCTTTTCCCGTGACGGCACTTACGACGATTTGTGCCTCGGACAGGGCGCCGAGATGTTCGATTGCTTCAGGACCCGTCTCGAGCTCGGGTAGCGGAGTCGACCCCTTCTGCAGTTCTGATTTCAGCGAGTCGGCGTACTGTTCCGTTGCGAGTCCGATCCGTTCCGGTTTGAATTCCCGGGTTTGCTGAGCCAGTGTTTCCCAGTTTTCCCCCGCACTCAGTCCAACGACGTTATATCGATCGGGACTGGAACGAACCAGATCAAGGGTCTGTCGGCCAATAGATCCCGTGCTTCCAAGGATTGACAGGTTTTTGGAGCGATCAGACAAGGTGTGTTAGAGATGACAAGCGGCCGAGACGGGAATGGACGAAGCACGGATAAAAAAAGAATAGCGGGAGCCGGATTTGAACCGGCGACCTCCGGGTTATGAGCCCGACGAGCTACCAGACTGCTCCATCCCGCGATTAGGTGCTTAAATTATAACGATCACAAAGAACCTTGTCAAGAACGCGTTTACCGACACGTTCTCTCAAAATAAAAAGAAACCACTGCACAGAATTTACCGAGGATGCCCGATTCGAAACCCAACACACGGCCCGGATAAAACGAACGTAACCGATCGTCCAGATTATTCTGTATTCCGAAAGGCCCTGGAGAAAACCGGATCGTCTTAGAAATACGGGGGTATATCAATATTTGAACTCCAGCGGAGCGGCATTGTACCTTTCCCCTCGTTTCAACCGTGCGGAATCGTGGTTTCC
>CAZSFH010000070.1:0-4056 GCA_964606115.1 uncultured Planctomycetia bacterium
CATTCATTTCCTCCAACGCACTACGTGCGTGTGGCTGCACGGATTTTCGAGGAAGCAACCCCAATTCCAGCGGGTTTTTGAGGAGATATGACACTGCAGAGCGCTCGCTTAGACTCATTTTCGAAGAAAACGTCCGGTAGATGAAAGATGATGCAACGTTAAGTTGGCTCCTGCTTTCATCTTACTTCGTACGGCCCAGACCAGCGTTATTTCTCGTCGACAATGCCTTTTTTACGGCATTGCTTCCTCAAAATGCCTTGTTATGCACGAAAAATCGGACGCTGAGTACACACCTCCTTTTCAGAACCGGTTTAACTAAATAGTAAACAGTTCACAATTATGGTACAGGATCTGGGTTTAAATTGCAGGATCGGGAGTTGAAAAAACAAAACTTTTCTTTAAACCCGGTCTCAACAGATGTCGTGCACACAGGAAGTCCTCAGCGGTCGGCCCGCATGAATTGTTGACCAGATAACGCCGTTTTTCTCAGCGTGAATCAGTCGAAGGACATGATCGGCGTTGAGAAGCGAACCGGGGACTGATAGAATATGGGTTTAAATTGACCCTTTCTTCTATATGCCTGTGACTCAACAGACCAAAACAGAAATAGACCCGTTTTTCTACCGGTTGTCCGGACAAACCCGGTCCGCCCTTGTTAACGCCGGGGTAAATTGCGTGGAATCTCTGTCGTCTATGTCAGAGGAGGAACTTTTACACATCCGCGGCATCGGTCAGAAGCGGAAAGACGAGGTTCTGGATCTCCTTGAGGAACTGGACCTTCCCTCGGACCGATCCTATACCATTCCGACACCGGAGAGTCGGCAGCGGGTGTCCCCGGCTCTTGCGGCCCTGATCAAACTCTGCCGTGAGGACAGTAAATACTGGCAGAGAGGGGTGGAGCTACTGCGGGACAACCGAGTCCTGTCGATGCGGGAGAATGATGAGGGGCACCGGTTTACCGTTCAGGGCACCAAAAAGTATCATGTGCGACTGCGCCCGGAAGCGGAGGAATGGGATTGTGAATGTCCTGTTCAACCGTTCTGGGGGCCCTGCAAACACGTGATTGCTTCGACCTTGTACCTTGCTGAACGACGGCGGCGGGAACAGCTTGAGCAGCGGGAACAGAAGAAATCACGTCTCTCCCGGCTTCAGAAAAAGCTAAAAACGTCGGCCTCCGAGCCAAACGGTCTATCGACTTCGCGATCCATTCATTATCTATTAACCCGGGATTACGAAGGAAACTGGCGAATTGTCGCTCATAAGGGGCCGGATGAACCCACTTCTCCGGTCAGTGACCTTCCTCGGGTTCAGTACGACGAAATTGATAATCCTTCCTTGCCCGGTGATGCTGTTGATCGGACGGTGCTTGAACGATTGAGCCTGGATTATTCCCGAAATAGTGAACTGCAGACCGGGGAGGCTCCGTCTCCAATGGGAGATGTGATCTATCTACTGACCGGGAAGAACGTCTGGTTACAGGAATCCAGTGGTATCGAACGGCGTCTGGATATACGGGAGCAATCTCTTGCCATCAAACTTGAGCTGGCAAAGCGCCGGAACGGCCAGGGTTCGAATGTCACGGGTGAGGGCCCTCTTGAGCTTACGTGTCGAATCGAGGGGGAGGAAGTCTCCATGACCCCGGATTCACTGGAAATCATCTGCCGGCACCCCCTCTGGGTTCTGCACGACGATACACTTTTTCCCGTACACGGTAATCGCCGTGAGTCCGGCGTTCTCGACGAATTTTCCAAAGGTCCCATACGGATTCTTTCTCATCAAATGGAGACGTTCTGTGGAAAGATCTTTCCCAGGCTCGAAGAACTGAACGTGGATGTGGTTGTGGATCCTGGCAACTTTCCGCGAGCGGAAATGGAGCCGGAGGGTCGGATCTATCTTTCCGAACAGCAGAATCAGCTCATCATTCGTTTTACGGTTGCTTACGGAGGGATTCAGGTATCCAATTGGTCCGGGGATCACGTGGTTGTGCCGGACCGGGAAAACAATTCGTTCAGGCTTGTCCCGCGTGACCGTGAGGAGGAGGAACGGCTGAAACAGCAGCTTGAGCGATCCAGTGTTCGACGAGCGTCTTTTCTCAACGACGATACCGGATCTTACACGCCCACCGGTGATCCAATTGAATGGCTGGTCGAGGATCTCGGTCAACTGACGGAGAAAGGATTCACCGTTTATGGTCAAGATCGTCTGGACACCTACAGTCAGCCCAGATCTCCGTCCCGGACTCAGCTCGACGTGGCAAGTGGAATTGATTGGTTCGAGATGAGCGGGAGCGTGGAGTACGGGGACGAGGACGTTTCACTCGCTGAACTGCGTGAAGCACTGCAATCAAACCAGTCTTACGTGGAGCTGTCCAGCGGGGAGTACGGCAAAATTCCGGAACAATGGGTGGAAGCGTTCTCGGATTGTTTGAACATGGGACGGACCAAAGGGGAGCGAATCCAGATGCCGGAAGCGGCGGCACCGCTGGTTGACGAAATGACACAGAAGGTCGACGAAGCACAGGTGGACGACGGGTTTCGAGATACTCTTCAGACGTTTCGTTCGTTTGAAGAAATCGAAGACGTCGATCCACCGGAACAGTTCCAGGGAACGCTCCGTTCATATCAGCAGGCCGGATTGTCCTGGATGATGTTTCTCCGGGAGTTCGGCGTTGGGGGGTTGCTGGCGGACGACATGGGACTCGGAAAAACCATCCAGGTGCTCGCCCTTTTCCTGAAGATCAAAGAAGAGACGGGAGCATTTCCGTTCTCACTTGTCGTCGCTCCCCGCTCGGTGCTGACAAACTGGCGCCGGGAGGCGAACCGATTTGTTCCGGGTCTGGATGTGTACACCCATCATGGGCTGGAGCGTGCGTCCAATTCAGACCAGTGGCCGGACGCGGGTTTGAACATTACCACGTATGGTACGATGCGGCAGGATATTGAATGGATGAATGACATGACCTTTGACTACGTCGTACTTGACGAATCCCAGGCCATTCGAAACCCGGATACCAAGACGGCAAAGGCGGTCAAAACGCTGGACGGACGATACCGTCTCTGTCTCAGCGGTACGCCCGTTCAGAACACGACCCTGGATCTCTGGTCTCAGTTCGAATTCCTCAATCCCGGATACCTCGGTCCCAGGTCCCGGTTTGAAGAAACGTTCGTCCGTGGAATTGAAGCGGAAAACGAGGAGCGCATTTCGGATAAGCTTCGGAAGCTGGTGGATCCGTTTCTCCTGCGGCGAACCAAAGGGCGGGTCGAAAAGGAACTTCCACCCGTCAGTCAATCACAGATCGAGTGTCCGATGGACACAGAGCAGAAACATCTTTATGAACGGATTCGACGCGTCTACAAGCAGTCCATTGAGGAAGATCGTGAAAAGATGACGGAGAACGAAGTTCGATTTAAAACGCTCGAGGGACTCACCCGCCTCCGTCAGATTTGCTGTCATCCAAATCTTGTCGATGAGGACCTGGACGAATCGGCCAAGCTGCGGGAGTTTCGCCGGAGCGCGAAAGAAGTGATTCAGGAAGGCCATCGAATACTTGTGTTTTCCCAGTTCGTAGAATTTTTACAGCATGTAAAGCAAGTTGTGCGGGACATGGGGTGGTCGTACGAGTACCTGGACGGCCAGACCCGGAACCGTCAGGAGCGCGTGGATCGGTTTCAGTCCGACGAGTCCATTTCCATTTTTCTGATCAGTCTCAAGGCGGGCGGGGAAGGATTGAATTTGACCGGAGCGGATTACGTTTTTCTGATGGATCCGTGGTGGAACCCCGCCGTGGAACGACAGGCCACGGACCGTACTCATCGCATTGGACAGGACGAACGTGTGTTCGTGTATCGGTTCATCTGCCCGGAGACCGTGGAGGAGGATATCCTGGAACTGGCGGGCAAGTCGACCCAAGCCCGACTGAGCGATCCGGAGTTGCTTGCATAGGTGACCCACTGCAGCGGGTCGAAGGTGACCTCCCTCTATGCTGCAAATAGAGGATATACAGCAAAGGGCCGTGTTTGGACGCTAAAATTTGGAGGTTAGAGGCCTTCTCACGGG
>CAZSFH010000070.1:4066-12416 GCA_964606115.1 uncultured Planctomycetia bacterium
TATCCTGGAACTGCAGGAGAAGAAAAGAGCGATTGCCGAAGATGTGATCACTCCTGAATCAGGCCTGTTCAAAGAACTCAGCAACGAGGATATCCAATCACTCTTCAGCGGATAGTTCGCCTCTTTCCAGCTTTTCACGATCCTCTGCAAGATCTTCTGAGGATTCGCAGAGAACCGTTTATTCTGTTGAGTTCTCGTCGGCATTTCGAGCTCCGGTTTCGACGATCCCCTGAACCGTGGCACCGGTCGGTACGCCGGGAACTGTTGCACGTTTTAGAAACAGGAGTGCAAAGCTCGTGTCCACCACGTTGCGCGACCATCCTCCGTGCTGCATCTGCTTCTGCATGATGCCGGTAGCTCCGTCAAAATACCAGTTGTTCCCTCCGATCTGCTGGATGATATTCACGAGAAACGCCTGCTGGAGGCGGTACAGCGGCCAGTAATCGCCGGAGGGCATGGTACCGGTTCCGATTGGACCTTCCGGTGTTCCCCGTACGGGTAACCGGTGATAATGATCCTGCAGCCAGCCCAGGCCATCACGAATCGATCGTTTTGTTCGATCTTCCAGGTCGGGGGGAAGAGCGTCCAGTTCGGCGAGGCTGTTCAGGGCCATTTTGACGATTGCGATTCCTCCTGCCGTGGCGGAGGCGCTTGACGACCATCCCCGGGCGTTTGCCTGCTGGCGGACTGTTTTGAATCCGTACCGGCCCAGCTGAAGGGTTACCTTTGACCCGTTCTGTTGCTGCTTGTTCAGCCATGTTTTTAGAATCTGTTTCCAGTGATCGGGATGAATGTAAACCCCGGACCGGGCGGCTGCACGAAGAGCGAGAATTGCGTACTCCGTTGGGACGATGGTTGACCGATCGAGCTGGCCTCCCTGCTGTTTTCCCTTACGTTTTAGAAGAAGGACCTCCCGGCCGTCAGGCAATTTCTCGCGGGCAATTTTTCCATACGTCTTCCGACGACAGCTGGTTCTGGCGCACCAGGTGTTTTGCGGGCTCATCCGTCTCAGAATCCAGGCCGTCATGTTGATCATATATCGACGAATCCGTGAATCCGGTTCACGCTGCTGAAACGTGAAGTCGTTACGCATGCCCCAAAGGTATTGCGACGCTTTCTTGCGTTCCTCGGGCGGCCTGATCGAACTTTCGAGTGCCATCAACCCGAGAGCTCCGGAATATGTTGTCAACCAGGGCATCTGCGACGGTGGTTGTGAGTAATATCGATCCTCCAGCCAGTCCATGGCGGTGGTGATGACGGGTTCGTTCCGGTTCATTCCGCATTCGAGGAGTGTTTTTATGACGAGAGCAGTGGCACCGCCATGGGACGGAATGGAGCTGGGGGAGCTCCAGAAACGGGCGTAATCATAGGAGGATTCATTCCCACGGCCGAGTGAGTTTCCGTGCATGTTTTTGAGGTAGCGGACTCCATTCTGAATGGAATTTTCGATCTTTGAATAAAGTTCGTTGCGCTTTTCTTTCAGGTTCACTCGCTCGGCAACGGATCGGTTCTTTTTCTTTCCCTGGCTATCAACGAGGGACCACCGCTGTGAGACATCCACAGTTTCCTGACGTTCAAGGTTGCCGCCCGAAAGTACCCCAAATTGTATGGTTCCCTGAGTGTGTAACCGCTCCACACGATTCCGGACCGGATCAAACAAAATCGTTGATCGGAGCTCTCCGTCTCTGGTGAAACGTATTGTTTCTTCCGAGTCGTATGTGTTTCGAGCGTATTCGAGGTCCGTGTCAAAATTGACCCGGTGAAACAACCGTAGATAAATCCGATCTTCCACTTTTTTTAGACCGTCCCAGGTACCGGTTACTTGAACGCGCCGTGGCACAAGTGCGTTTCCAGTGTCGAACGTGCTCGAGTAGCGATAGTTTTGGTGAAGATGGAGGTCGTTCCCGGGAAGGATCAGGTTCAGGAAAAAAGGAAGATGCTCAAATTGCCGGACTTCCTGCACGGGAGGGTGTTGATTTTTAACCGCGTACCCTCGAAAGCGAAAGGATCTCGTTCCGTTTCCATAAACCAGGTACATCCGGTCCGACAGGTTCCAGCCGAGACGCGCCGGATAAGAGCCGCCGTTTTTCAGCATTTCCCGCAAATTCGATTTTTGTTTTTGCGGGACAAAGGAATTCTGGAATGGAGCGAAGTGCGCCGATGACGGGAGCTCTCGTCTGGTTGCGATGATCCTCGATATTCGATCTCTGGATAACGGCTGATTCTCGAAGATGGATTGGAATAGCTCGGTCGCTTTCTCGGTGCGGTTTTCTTCGAGATACAGGGCTCCGAGTGATATTCGGTGCTTGAGCGGCAGCTTGCTCGTGTGGAGCAGGTTGTCGAGCTGTCCGGAGAGAGGGTTCCATGGTATCGAATAGGTGACGTTTTCTTCATTCACCGCTCTCATGGTGTATTCCGAGCGATTGGCTTTGAACGGTTTCGCGGAGTGATCTCCAATTGCACGTTTTTTGACGATATCGGCACCGTTGTTAATCGACTGGATGACATGATCGAAAAGGTTGTCGATCTGGATCAGGAGATCCGCCCTCTGCCGGGCCACGACCCGGTAGCGGTCGGTTTGAAACGATTCTGATTTTTTTGAGAGAAGGGTGGAGGCCTGTTTAAATTTGTTGTTCTCGATTCGTTTTCGGACCTTTTTGTTGAGTCGTTTCCATGAAACGACATCCGCCCAGAATGGCTCCGGATACGGAGAGGTTTCGATGACCTTACGCCGTTTCTTCTTGTTTTTTCGTTCTGCCTGCTCCGCTTTTTTCTTCTTTCGTGCGATTTGCTTATCGGATTCATCGGTCGATGGGGAATCGGTTTCACCGGGCCGGGGGTCCTCGCTTGGGGCGTTATCTCTCGGCGATTGGGAGGAAGATTTGTTTCGATTACGTGGGGGTGATCGATTCTCAAGTGATTCGAAGAATTGACGATACGATTCAGGCGGGGAGTACGTAAACACCTGAGCCGAAGTCGAAGGACGGGAGGGGTTTGTTTGTTTTTGATTGAGCCAGGGATATTCGGGTACGGAATATGCCAGAGCGTCCAGGTCCCGAAGGGCCGCGGCGTGAGAAAAAGAACGGGATGTGTCCTGGGTGCTGGAGGTCTTCTGATCTTTGGAAGTGGTGGAGGTGGGGTTCTCCTTTTCAGCGCGATCCGAGGCGGTACGGGAGGTCGATGAGAACGGGCTCAAAAATGATTGTTTCCTGCCGGTTCCGACGAAGACGAGATAGGTGATCAGGGTGAGAAGAGCAAACGCAATAAGACCAATAAAGAACGAAACCAAGATCATCTTCAGGGGGGAGATCTCCAGCAGGGAGTCCAGCACATGAGGGGAGGAGTTCTTCTTCGTTGAGGGGAACCGTCCTTTAATATTAATTTCCGTGTCACCAACCCGGAACGTATCCCCCGGATCGAGTACGGTCTGTTTTATTTTCTCTCCGTCGACGAACGTGCCGTTGGAGGATTCAAGATCCCTCAGGAAAAACGATCCATCCTCTTTCTGAACGATCAGGCAGTGGACCGAGCTTACAAGATCATCCGTCACTCGGAAATCTGTGGAGGAGGAGCGTCCGATGAGAACGGAGGGCTGATCTTTCGACCATTCGTAAGACTCGCGTTCCGATTCCGATTTATCCGAGTCAGCTTCGGAGAGAAAAGAAACAAGTTCTACCATAGCACTGGTTGGATTGAGCCCCGCTAAAGAATCGTTCCAATCTAACAATATATCCTAACATGAATTTGTTTTAAAAAATAGTCCTATTCGGTCAAAGACACATTCGGTCCCGAGCGTCGGAGGGGGGGGTGGTTACAAGGCTTACCAGCACAGTGGTGACCGTTGCAAGCAGAAATCCGGGAATCAGTTCATAAACAACGGTGCCAAAAAGGAATTGAGAAATGGATGGAAAGAGTTTCCAGATCAGCGTACTGGAGAATCCGGTAAGCATCCCCGCCAGTACTCCCCGGCAGGTTAATCGTTTCCAGAATACCCCGAGAAGGACTGCAGGCCCGAAAGAAGCCCCGAGGATCCCCCAGGCCACAAGGACAAACCAGAAGATCAATTGCACATTATAAAGAGCGGCAAACGTTCCCAAAACACCGAGAATCAGGACCGTGATTCGACTGATGATTACGAGGTTCTTCTGGTCCGCGTTCGGGTCCAGACACTTTTCGTAGAGGTCCCGGGACACCGCCGATGAGGTAATGATAATCATGGAATCGGCGGTTGACATGATCGCGGCAAGAATGGCCGAAATCAGAATGCCCGAAAGAACGGGGGGTAAATATTCCGTGGCGAGGATGGGAAAAGCGAACTCCTGGTCCGAAATGGCATCGGGGGCCAGCTGAATTCGCGCCATCATCCCGATCATAACTGCACCGTAAAACGCCAGTACACCCCAGATAATTGCGATCACCCGTGCAGTTCGGATCTCGCGGTCATCCTTGGTTGCCATGTAACGGGAAAGGACATGGGGCATTCCCGGGTAACCCAATCCGATGCCCAGCAATCCGATCACGAACCCGAGTGAAGCCGGGATGGGAATCCAGGGCCGTTCACTTCCTGATTTTGCCTGTGATGCCGACGAATTCGGGGGGTTGTTATGCTTTCCAAACGGGTCAACCAGGTCCCCACCCGCATTCATCTGCCCTGAATCCTTCAGTTTCAGCGTCAGGTGGCGCCCAATTTGGTAGACACGATCTTGAGAAAGTCGAAAAGGAGCGTTTATGGTTTCGGTATTTTTTGATTCCGGATCACCGGGGTCGTCCTTGTCTGGAAGCGACCGGATTTCGATCGATTTCGCCTTTTCCAATCGGACTTCGTAATGGAGCGACGTGTTTTCCTCGGTCCATTGCTTTGTGTTGGCAACCGTTTGCACAATGAACTGCGGAACGTTCGGGTGTTGAGTTTTGATTTCCTCGGACTTCCGAATCTGACCGAGCGGGTCCACGGAAATTCGATGGGTTCGGTCCGTGGACGTCAGACGAAACGTTTTGGAATCTTTCGTTTGTTGTCTGTCCGGACTCGTATACGTGACGGTGTACGAGGCCCAGCCCCGGACCGGTTCCTGACGAAGTTTTTCCAGAAAGCCGCTCACGCCGCCGACCTTAAAGAACAGGTAGATTGGGAAAAGAGCAAGGCCAAAAATCATAATGAACCCCTGGACAAAGTCCGTCCACGAAGAGGCTCGGAATCCACCGAACAGGGTATAGATGATGGTGATCAGGGCGCCGACCATAATGCCGACCCGTTTTCCCGTGGTCGATCCGTCGAAAAAGAGACTGGCGAATAGTTTTCCCGAGGCGTCGAATTGTGCTCCGATGTACGCGGTCATCGCAACGAAAATAATGAAAACGGACACGAGTCGAATGGAGGAGGAGGGATCATTTACACGATCCTCAAGAAAATCGGGCAGGGTGATCAGGGAACGCTCCCGGGAGATCGTACGGATCCGAGGAGCGATCAGGTACCAGTTCACGCAGTAACCAAGGAGGCATCCGGGAATAAACCAGGCTGCCGAAAGGCCGTTTGCATAGCCCATGCCGACGGCTCCCAGGGTAATCCATCCGCTTTCCGAGCTGGTGACTGAACTGAGGGCGGAGACCCAGGCACCAAGACCGCGATCCGCCAGGAAGTATTCTTCAAGGGAGGCATCCAGCCGAGTGGCGGCAAATCCAATGCCAAGCAGCCCCAGAAGAAAAATGACCAGAATGATTAGCTGGACGGTTTGTACGGGGTCCAGTCCGCTAACGTTCATAAGTCGACTGTTCCCAAATGTAATATGCGAGCACGAACACGATCAGGAGAGACGGAAACACGATGTAAAGAAAGATGTTCCAGATCATCATAGTGATCCGAATGAGGAACGAACAGATTGATTCCTCGCAATGATTTCCACCGGATTTTTGAACGAGTGCGATCTCTATGTCAGAATAGTATTTTGAGTTTTTAGAAGGCACAAATCAACTCGAAACCCCAATTTCATTTAATTATAATGAGTCCATTGATGTAAGAGGATTACACGAAAATACGTGCCCCTGGCATTCCTTCAAAACGCAGAGCTGAGGGCACGGATTTCACGCGTTTTCATCTGAAGTCTTACCTGTATAAACGGCTACGATAACGATGCTTTTTCGTTCGAGTTTACCCAGGAGAACTTGCAGGGAAAAAGAGGTTGACAGGAAGACGGCAAACCGGTCCGTTTTGAACGTCCACAGGGGAAGGGAACGAGTGACGTTTCTTTTTGTGTTGTCATACATTCTGTTTGCTTGCTGGGGATGTGGGACCATATGGGCTGAGCCGGGATCAGGTTCAGCGCCCGAGGATCAATCCTCGTCCGAAGAGCAAGCGTTTCTCAACGAACTTCCCTCAAGTGTGAAGGTCCCGGACGGATTTTCCGCCACCCTGTATGCTTCTCCACCCGACGTCAATTACCCGGCGTGTATAGCCGCCGCCGGACCGGGTCAGTTGTTTGTCGGCGTCGACCCGCAGGGGTCACTCGGAAAAAAATCAGGCAACGGAAAAGTTCTTCAATGCATTGACCAGGATGGAGACGGCAAAGCGGATGAAATTTCAACGTTCGCGGAGGTGGATCATCCGCGTGGATTAGTTTATAAGCAAGGAACACTCTGGGTCCTTCATCCCCCGAAATTAACGGCCTTTCATGACCGAAACCAGGATGGGACCCCGGAAGACAAGGACGTATTAATACGGGGACTCAGTACAAAAGAGATCGAAGGCCGGGGAGCGGATCACACCGTGAATGGCATTCGTATGGGTACGGACGGCTGGATTTACATTGCGGTGGGGGATTTTGGATTAAAGAAGACCACGGACGCGGACGGCAACACCATCTCCAGGGCCGGCGGAGGCGTGCTTCGCGTTCGTCCCGACGGCACGGACCTTAATGTCTACTGTTGGGGAACCCGAAACATCTATGACATTGCCATTGATCCGTACATGAATCTTTTTTCCCGCGGGAACACCAACGACGGCATTGGCTGGTGGGTACGGTTAAACCATTTTATGGAAACGGCTTACTACGGGTACCCGTCACTTTATCGTACGCACCCCGAAGAACTCATGCCTCCTCTTGGCGAATACGGAGCCGGTTCGGGATCGGGGGCTCTCTACGTGCATGATCTCCGGTGGCCGGATTCGTTTGAACATCTCCTCCTCACGGCGGATTGGGGCACCAGTCACGTCTACCTGCATCGACTTACCCCGGCCGGTCCCTCCTTCACCGCTTCACAGGAATCCTTTATCGAACTGTCGAAGCCCACCGATCTGGATCTCGACCGGGGTGGTTCACTGTACGTGAGTAGCTGGAAAAACGGCCGTTTTACATATTCCGGGCCGAACGTGGGATATATTCTACAGGTTCAGCCCGAATCGTACGATACGGAATCGACGGAGCGGAGCAAACAGCTTTCCTTTCCGGAACTTGTGGAACGGTTGGCGGCTCCTTCGCAAAAGGTCCGGTTGAATGCTCAGCGGGCACTGCTTCGGCGTGAAATTGGACAACCGGTACGAACGAAACTGGTTGAGCTTGCTGAAAATGAAAAACAACCACGGTACGCCCGGGCCACGGCCGTATTCACGCTCGGTCAGATTCCTGGAGAACCGGTCAATAAAGCGCTTTTTAGCTTTTTGAGCGACTCCGAAATCGCGCCTTTCGCCGTTCGTGCGCTGGTAGAACGTAACCAGGTCGACGATAAAAAACGTTCCAGGAAAATAAAGGATTTGATCCAACATCCGGACCCGCGTGTTCGAGCTCAGGCAATTATCGGAATTGGAAAAATCGGATCAGTTCAGCACGCCGAGATTCTTCTCCCCGTCCTTAACTGGTCCCCTGAGGATTCCCCCCGATCACGTTCCCCTTCAGCTCACTCCCGGCCGGACACAGGGAGAGTGATTCCTCACCTTGCTCTCCGGGCACTGATCAGCCTGAATGCCTGGAAACCCTGTATCAAAGCGTTGAATGGACCCCACGAACCTGCAGCACTGCTTGCCTTACGATATATGTACCGAAAAGACGTCGTCGATGCGATTATTCGGACTTACCGAAGGACCTCTTCTCTCGACCGTCACCGACGCATGCTCACCACGCTCGCTCGGTTGTATTACAGGCGAAAATCGAACTTTGATGGATCATGGTGGGGGACTCGTCCCAAACCCGAAAAAACCTTTGCCCGCTCGCAAACCTGGGCCGAAAGTTCACGGATCGCATCGTTTCTCCGAAAAATCCGTTCGAGTGCGGATCAAGCGATCGCCGACCATCTTCGGGAGCAAGTTCGAAGAACGGGTATTCCACTCCAGAAATAGTATCAGCATCTGTTCCCGGATCGT
>CAZSFH010000071.1:0-10049 GCA_964606115.1 uncultured Planctomycetia bacterium
TGCCCATATTCGGGTTCTTCGTAAACGGGCCGTCTGCGGCGTCACTTCTCGTCAGCAACCCGCAGAAGGGGTTGCTTCCTCGAAAATCCTTGCAGCCGACCCGTTAAGGAAGAACTGAGGATGCGAATTCCTCACGTTGTCATGTTAGCATGACAACTGAATAGTCTTTGATTCATCCCCCTTCTCTGGTACAATAAATGATAATAAGAATTCCTGAAACAGGGAAAATCAGGGGAAGTTCCCTCGTGTCATTATCCAAATGGATCCCCCACGTTAAAGGTAATTGTTCTTGAACCTCCAGGAAACGGTCCGTTTGAATTTGAGGAGTAGACCACATGGACAATCAGCAAGATTCCGAACTGTTCGAAATCTTCCAGAACAAACTGGATCTGGAAGAAGAACAGAAAAAAAGTCAAGAGTCGGAGGACGAACAAGAAAGAGATGCGTCCGAGGAGGAAACGGAGGACGCGAAATCAGCGTCCGAAGACGAGGAATCCGGCAAAGAGACCGAAAAAGAAACCGAATCACCTTCCCCCTCGTCGACTACCAGCAACCAACCCTCGTCGGACGAACCCCCCGAAAGCACGACGGATCCAAGCACGGAGACGGGTACGTACATCAAAAAACTTGAGCAGGAGAAAGCGCTTGAAGGAAAAATCATCCTTTCTCGCGGCATGGCTGTGTTTCTTTTGCTGATCTTTATCGTGACCGTCCTTGGAGCGTATTTTATTGGATTTAACTTCGGCCGTAACAAACGAGGGATGACGGCTGGAACCCTTGCGGACTCGCGTCAACCAAAATCGTCAGACCAGAAACATTCCCCTTCCAGCACCAACAAAGACACCCCCGCCACAAACGACCGGGCTTCGTCCAACAAAATCCCACCGGACACAAAGCAAAATAACAGCAACGATTCCAACCGTAAAAACAACGTTCTTGCGAAATCCGAAGCGTGGTACACATTTGCCGTGATTGGATTTGACCCTCAAAAACATTCCGATAGAGAACTCCAGAAACTCATCAACAAGCACGTAAAAACAATAAAGGGACAAGGAGTTCCCGCTGTCGCTACATTGAAAAACCTCACGGGCCAGAATCGAATCTGGGTGGTGGTTGGACGGTTCAAAAGCAAGGAATCAGCGAAGAAAAACGTCCATATTCTCAAACGGGAACTCTCTCGTACCGAATACAATGACTACTACCGAACGGATATCCAGGAAATAAATCGGTCGCAGGCGGAAAAAATCGAGTAATCCGTCCAATTTAGGACAGCCGAGTTGCCGATTGCACGAGCCGTCCTGCCAGGGAGACGGACTTGAAACTCAGCGGTATTCACGATACATTTATAGATTCTTTCTAACGCTTATTTTCTCTACTCAACGTCCCGCACCATCATGTCGATACATAAATCCTTAAAGCCAAAAGAAAAACTGAAACGCCAGCGAAACGTGCTCACACGAAGAGAGCGCGTCAAGAAACTTATGGAACAGGACCAGTTTGACGAGGACGAGGATAGTGTTTTCGGGCTTCCCAAACTAAAAAAGGCTCGTAGCACACCGGCGGTGGAAACGGCGGAATCGGATGAATCGACCGAATCAGAGGACACCGAGACCACCGATGACGCAGGATCGGAAGACGTATCGGACGACAACGCGTAATCGAAAACCATTTACCGACCGGGCATTCGTGTCTACAGGACGTTCCGTTTCAACGTTCTGCCTCCCTCCTTCCTTTTCCGCCGAGCCAGGACACTTGAACACATGACCTTTTGAACAGAATAACTCATGCGTCTATACCCCATACAGTTCAAACCGATTTTCAAACCAAAAATCTGGGGCTCCCGACATCTCGCGAGATTTCTCGGCACGTCTCTTCCCGGTGAAGATCCCATCGGTGAATCAATCCATCTCGTCGACCGTCCCGGTGACGACGAAATGAGTGTGGTTGATAACGGATGGAGTGAAGGAACGTCCCTTCAAGAAGTCGTGGAGAAGGCACCGGATCAGATTCTCGGACCTGAATCCAACCTGGATTCCTACGGCCGGTTTCCGCTGATGATCAAGTTTCTCAACGCACGAAAGAAACTGTCTCTCCAGGTCCATCCCGGTGACGAATACGCAAACATGAACGAGGACGACGAAGGAAAGTTTGAAGCATGGTATATCATTGATGCCGACGAGGACGCGCAGATCATTCGTGGTGTCCTTCCGGACGTAACCCCTGATGACCTGGTTGATGCGATTCGTAACAATAAACCGCTGGACGTTTTGAACTGTATCGACGTGCGAGACGGGGACGTCATTTTGATCCCCCCGGGAATCGTACATTCCATCGGAGGAGATGTACTGTTATGTGAGGTCGAACAGAACTCCGACGTGACCTATCGAATTCACGACTGGAATCGGCTCGGACCGGATGGCCAGAGTCGACAACTTCACCTGAACAAGGCGCTTGACGTGATCGACTTTCAGGCCATGGGCCGGACCCGAACCCGTTCCGCGGAGGTGGAAGGCCCCTGGAAGAACCGGGAAATTCTCGTGCGCACCCCCAAATTCAAACTGGAAAAATTAACTGTCGACACGGAAATACCCGAGGAACATCCCGGAAAGACCTTCCATTTGATCACCTGTATCGGTGGAAGCGGCCGGTTTTTATGCGGTTCCAACGAAAATCTTCAGTTCGCCTATAGCCGCGGGGACTGCTTTCTCATGCCCGCCGGTCTCGGTGATTATCGAATCGAACCGGATGCCGAATCGGTTCTTCTGAAGACAAGTCCGGAATAACATTTTTTTAATTACCCTTCTAATCACATGAACAAGACGTTATCAGTTCAATCAGGTACGGGATCCACGATCAACCGAGGATTATTGATGATCTGCTCACTTTGCTTCGCACTGTTCACGGTTGTCCATGCTTCAACCCAATCGGACGCACCCAAGGCGGACGGGAATTCGAAACAGAACACGTCCGAAAATAAATCCTCCGGAAATGCATCCGGTAAGGATCAACCGGTCAACCCCGAGGCCTTTGGCCCTTCCGAAAACAGCTCGGATCAAACATCGGATAAACCGACGTCTGAGAAAGCCGGTTCTGATCGCCGGGAGCTTCTGAAGGGAATTGATGCTCGCCTGTCAGATTTATCCTCGACCCTGAAGAAATATCACAATCAGCTGATGATGAAGGACTCCGAGATTAAAACGCTCAGGGAACAGGTTCAGATGCTTTCCTCCAAAGTCAAGGACCTTGAAGCCGACCTGAAACTGGTCCGGTCCCGGAAGAATAAGCTTGAGAAACAGAATGAGACGTACAGAAACAAACTGGAGAAACTCGAATCCAGGGTCAATGAATTAAAAAACCGCAACCAGTCCCTGAACGAGAAGTACCTGGATCAACAGCAAAAATACAACAAGCTGCTTTCAACCGTGAAAGAACAGGAATCCCTGATTCAGGATCTCCGTTCTCGTCTGTCAAACTCGTCGTCGCAAGAATCGGGTTCAGAAGAGCAAGAACATTCCTCAAACCAATCGGACGACTCAACGCAGAGCACCTCCGAAACACAAAGCGAAGAGAAACCGGCCGGAGCGGAAGACAACCAGTCACCCGAAAACCGTTCGCAACAACCTCCTCTCGCCCGTGGTCGCGTTATTACCATTCAGCGTGGTACGGTCGTTACCAATCTCTACAACAAACACGGCGTCAAAAAAGGAATCACGCTATACGCGGTCAAGAACGGAGAACTGGCCGGCAAACTGACGGTCACCAATGTCTTCAATAAAAAGAAGGACCAGTTTAGTTTCGCGAAACCGGTCAAGAAATCGCTTCTCGATCAAATTTCAACGGGAACAACCATTCAAACTCGTCCCCCGGAATCAGAATCAGCCGATCAAACCTCTTCCGATTCGGAACCCTCCCCTCAGAATTCCTCCCGTTAGATGATGTCCAGAGAATTTGCTATTGATTCGACCGGGGCCCAGCAGGACTTCGGTATTGAGTACGAGAAAAACCTGAATGAAGAGCAGCTGTCCGCCGTTCAGCACACGAACGGCCCCATGCTGGTACTCGCCGGAGCGGGAAGCGGAAAAACACGAACGATCACCTTCCGCGCGGCTTACCTGATCGAACAGGGAGTCCCCTCCGACCGGATCCTGCTGGTGACGTTCACCAACAAAGCGGCAAGTGAAATGCTCAACAGAGTTAATCGCCTCACCAACGGTCAGGCGGAGGACATCTGGGGAGGTACATTCCACCACGTCGCCAACAAAATCCTGCGTCGTCACGCCCCGGAAGTGGATTTTAGCCGGCAGTTTACCATTCTCGACTCCGAGGACGCCAAAACCCTTCTGGACGATTGCGTCTCGGACCTGAACATGGATGAAACAGAACCGGATCTTCCCGGGACCTCCGTGCTTCAGACCATTTACAGTCTTTCTGAAAACACCATGCGTCCGGTTCGGGACATCGTCGAGGATCAGTTCGACTATCACCTCGAACACGTCCAATCGTTTGAGCAGATTTTCGATAAATATCGGGTGCGCAAGCAGAATCGGGATCTGATGGATTTCGACGATCTGCTCGTCCACCTGAACCGTCTGCTTGAGGAACATGAAGAACTTCAAAAAAAATACAGTGAAAAGTTCCGCCATATTCTGGTGGACGAATTCCAGGACACCAATGCCCTCCAGGGAACGATCGTTGAAAACCTGTCCGGAGACCACGGGAATTTGATGGTGGTCGGAGACGACGCCCAGAGTATCTATTCATTTCGGGGGGCGGATTTCAAAAACATTCTCCAGTTCGACCGCCGTCATCCCGAAACGTCCATTTACAAACTGGAGATCAATTACCGCTCCACCCCTGAAATCCTTTCGCTGGCCAACGCATCCATACAGCACAACGAATTTCAGTTTCCCAAAGAGCTGGAGGCCGTACGGGACTCGGGCTACCAGCCGACGTTGCTGGTACCGGAAACGGAATCCGAACAGGCCGAATTCATCGCCACGCACGTCAAGCGACTGAAGGAGGAAGACGACATCCCCTACCACGAACAGGCCGTGCTGTACCGATCCCACCATCACTCCCTGAGCCTCCAGGTGGAACTGACACGGCGGAACATACCCTACTACGTTCGGTCCGGATTGCGATTTTTCGAACAGGCTCACATCAAGGACGTCACCTCGTACCTGAAAGTCATGATGAATCCGACGGACGAACTGGCCTGGAAACGGGTCATGAAATTATACAGCGGCATCGGAGCCAAAACGGCGTCCAAACTCTACACCGCCCTGGAACGAATGGACGATCCAATCGGCGGAATGAACGCGGAAGTGATCAAAGACACGTTGACGGCCCGGAACAAATCGTCGTGGAACGACCTCCGAAAAACCATGCAGAACCTCCGGGAGCTTCATGAAAACGACCGTGGTGCTCAGAAAATTTTCGACACCCTGCTCGACGATTTCTACCGACAGTATCTTCGGGACCAGTACGAAAACGCCCCCTCACGCCTGGAGGACGTGGAACAACTGGCCACCTTCGCGGACCGTCAGCCGGACTTGGAATCGTTCCTCAGTGAAATGGCCCTGCGTACCAACCTCGGCGCCGAACGGGTCGATCCCGAACAGCCGGAACAGGAAGACTACCTCGTCCTGTCCACGGTACATCAGGCAAAAGGGCTCGAATGGGACGTCGTCTACGCGATCTGGCTTACGGAAGGTGAGTTTCCACACCACCGGAGCATGGACGAGCAGGAAGACCTGGAGGAAGAACGACGTCTGTTTTACGTCACCGTCACCCGGGCACGGGATGAGCTGTACATGATGTACCCGATGTTTTCACAACGAAACCGGGGAGACTCGTTTCAGAACCCCAGCCCGTTTATTCAGGAACTGGACGAGGAGACCTACCGGGAAGCGGAAATCAACCGTTCGTCGTCGCTGTAAGAACCCGTCCCCTGCTTCCAGGCGGAACCGGTTATTCCGCCTCGTCGATCCATCCACCGCCAAGCACCAGATCGTCCTCGTACAGAACGGCCGCCTGTCCCGGGGAAATGGCATGCTGTGGTTCCTCAAATTCGATTCGAAGCGAATCCGGTCCGGTTCGCTCACAAATCGCCGGCTCCGCGTCGGCGTTGTAACGGATCTGTACGTCGGCCTCGATGGTCGTCCCAACCTCCGGCGGCTCGATGGACACCCAGTTTAACTCCGACGCAAAAGCGACGGAACGATAGGTTTCCTCCCGGGGACCAACGATCACGGCATTGTCATCGGGATCGATCTCCACGACGTACCTCGGTTCCCCGACCGCGATGCCGAGGCCCCGTCGCTGGCCGATGGTGAAATGTTGATATCCCGGATGGGTGCCCAGCTGCTCGCCGTCCGTGTTGTAAATTGGTCCTTCCTCGAGCTCCTCCGGGGTCTTCTCCTCGAGAACGGTTCGGTAATCCTGTCCCGGGACAAAACAGATTTCCGTGCTGTCCGGCTTCTCGGACACGCCGAGTTCCATGTCGGCGGCCATCTCCCGCACGGATTCCTTCTCCAGCTCCCCGAGCGGAAACAAACTCCTGGCAAGCTGATCCTGGCGAAGGTTAAATAGCACGTATGACTGATCTTTCACCGGATCTCGACCGCGCAGGAGCTGGTATCGGCCCTGTTCGTGTCGCCGGCGAACGTAATGCCCGGTTGCGACCCGGTCCGCCCCGATTTCGTCGGCGTATTCCATCAACTCACCGAACTTCAGGGTGCGATTGCATCGCACACAGGGATTCGGCGTTCGCCCCCGGTTGTACTCATCCACGAAATGATCGATCAACTCCCCGAAATCTTCTTTGAAATTGACCGCGTAGAACGGAATATCCAGAATGGACGCCGCACGACGCGCGTCCATTGAATCTTCGACACTGCAACACCCCTGATGACGTGTGTCGGTATCCTTGTGCGTCACGCCGTTCCGCATGAACAGCCCCACCACGTCATACCCCTCCTCCTTGAGCAGAGCGGCGGTCACGGACGAGTCGACCCCCCCGCTCATCGCAGCAATAACCCGGTTGTCCGTCGTCTCACTCATGATGCAGGGTTCGAAGGAACGTCAGGGATGAAATAGGCGGATACCTCCATTCATACAGGTTTATTCAGTATATAACGAGCGGAGAGAACGATCAATTAAAATTCTCCCGTACAACACTCTCCTCGACCGTACGGACGGGGATTTGTTCCCTCCCGTCCGGCATGCCGATCGCACATGAAAGGCACCACCACGGCGGGTGAGACTTCGAAATTTAAAACGGTCCCGTGAATCGTTAACATGGTCTTTCGCACAATCAGCACCCGATCTTATGATCTCAATACGCTTCGATCGTCCCATCAAAAGACGGAAGCATACCGATCAGATACCATTTACCGGCGCGGATTCATTCCTGCTGGACCTTGAGCATGAAACCCGCACCTTTCATCGGGCCAGCCACCGTTCTCAGGTCGTGATCGAACTGGCTCCCGATCTGGATCTCGCCCGCTGTCAGGAACGAATTCAACAGGTTTTCTACCAATGCCCCATTCTTCAGGCGTCCATCCGGCGAAGCTGGGCGGGCCTCGCGGGTCCATACGAGTTCTATGTCCCGACGGATCCCCCGCCGGTTCCCTTCTACCTTCATCCCGAAGCACGTTTCTGGACCGGTCCCGGCACAACCCGGGTCCCCCGGATTTTTCTCCACCTCTTGAACCGGGATCCGGTTTCGTTCCAGAACGGGGAGATGATCCGTTTTGACGTCGTTCCGGACACTCGATCCACGTACCTGGCGGTGACCTGGCTCCACATGTTGTTCGACGGACACGGCATCGAACTGTTCCTCCAGCACCTTGGAGACGATTCGTCGGACCCGGAACTGGATCACGACCATGAAACACGTTCGTTAATCGATCTTCCTCCGTTGCTCGAGCGGTTTCAGATCCAGGACCGCTGGTCCAGGCGGATGAGAAACCTGTACGGAGACGGTCTTCAATCTCCTTTCGGTCAACTGAAATCCACGCCGCAGCAGCTACGATATGGCGTAACCCGGTACTCCGTCAACGAATCGGAACGCTGCCAGCAGATCGCCACCGAAGAAGCCGGGTTCCTCACGCCAATGGTCTTCTATCTCGCCGTGTCCATCCGGGTACACCACCAGCTTTTTGAGCGTCGGGGCTCCGTCCCCGATCTGTACCTTGTGCCGGTCCCGTTCAATCTTCGCCCGCGGAACCAATCCGGTCCGATGTTCCGCACACACGTCTCGTTCCTCTGGTTTTCCGTTTCGTCAAGCCAGATCCAACCTCGTAAGCAGTTGATCAATCGCCTTGCCGAACAGCGAAAAGAACAGATCAAAAACGACTTTCCGCGGGAAATGGCCATAGCGATGGAAAACCTGAAATACCATCCACACTGGCTCAAACGAACGATGATGCGCATGGGAGGACGCGACGAAATGTGCTCCTTCTTCTTCTCGTACACCGGAGACTTCCTTCCGGATCTGTCCCAGATGTTCGGAACAAAGTTCCGCTCGGGCTTCCACTCTCCGGCGGTTCCCCCCTCCCCCGGCAGCAGTATGATCTGGAGCGTGGCCGACGATCAGCTTACAATGACCCACGTGTACCAGGCCCGTGCGATCGAACCGGAGGAACTCAATCGGATCCAGAAGGACGTACGCCGCGAAATCAACAGGTCCTCAGACGAATTAATTCAGGAACGCTGAACCCGTGTCGGTCGACAGACTGCCTCCGGGCCGTACCAGGTCCGTATCAGCACGTATCTACCGAAAAACGGAACCCTTTCATACCAGGTTCGAAATGGATTCCGGCATCAAATCGACGTCCGGAAAGCGTGGAAGGCCTACGTCGCCGAGAAGGGACGCTCGCCGGAGGATCTTCTTTCCGATGATGTTCATCCAAACATGAAAGGAGAACAGTTACTGACGGCGCTCGTCGGCCGTCATTTTCGAAGGAACGACCGTCTGAGTATCGGCTGGACCGACCGAATTCGAACCTATGAAGCTAAATTCTTCCATGAAGAGCGAACGGACGAAGAAATTACGTGAAGTTCAACGGGATTTGACGAAACCGGAAACAACAAGGAAACATTTATGAGCGACTCCGGCCGGGTGATCATCGAACCGCGAGATCTTTCCTTCGAGCACGCCGAGCAGTTCAGCAACGCCGAAATTCAGCCGGGAATGAGCATCTCCTGGGAGGTCATCCGACGGTTTCAGAACCCCTATGCTCCGAATCCCACCGACGATCCACCCCTGGTCCGACGAATTCGTCTCGTGGAGGGATTACGAAATAAGCAACACACGCCGAAAATCATCCCCAATGGCGACGGTCCGGTCCCGATTGAATCTGTCATTGTACATGAGCCCCCTCTTCGATAAGGAGTTGCCGACTCTACCGGTGCAGCGATAATTTCAGCAACGCTTCCATCAGAAGACCCGTGCCGTCGACCGCTTCGTACGTCGGCTTGTTTGGATGCCCTCGAAACAGATCGTTGTACCAGAGGGACGCCACGGCCCTGCGGGCCACGTTCTCGGCTTTTTGAAGATACTCCGCACTGTCCGTGGACCGATACAGTTCAAGATAAAACAAAAGAACCCGTGCGTAATGCTCGGCGTAGGTTCCCTTCTTCGCCCAATCCCCGGCATATCCGCTGTACCAGGTTTCTTCCTGGACGGATCTCGGTGGAAAGGACGCCTGGATCTTTCGGTCCCACCGGCGTGCCGCTCGAAGGAATCGTTTTCGACCGGTCGTTCGATGAGCGTACGCGTAGGTTCGTGCCGCGGCCAGGGGATGTTCATACCCGAGGACGTACGGCTGCCACAGGTCCACGGCCCCGCGTGGTTCGTAGTCTTGATACCCCTCCCCTGTGATCCGGGGCCCTGATACGGGGGTTCCGTCCAGCCGCAGGGAAGCCCAGAACTGTTGTTTCTTTGGATCATACGCGTGGCGAAACCAGGCGGTCAAATACGAGTCGGCTCGATTTCGAAAGACCTCTTTGCCGGTGAGCTGATGTGCCCTGAGCAGCGATCTCGC
>CAZSFH010000071.1:10059-12391 GCA_964606115.1 uncultured Planctomycetia bacterium
GATCGGTTGCCGTCCCAGCGGGACGCGGCATTCGGTGCGTCCGCAAGCAGCCCGGCGTCGCTGCGGTGGTTCCAGTTATAATCGGACACGACCTTCGCCCGTTCTATCCACGTTTGGTCCCCGGTTTCGTTGTACATGGCCGTGAACGCATGGATGTACGCGGCGGCGGACATGATAAAACTTCGTCCCGATGTTCCGGTGTCGTGACGGTTGATTTCGCCGGTTTCTTTGTCGACCACATGGTTCTGCCAGATATGTTCAACCGCTTTTCGCGTGGCTTCCGGATGCACCTGATACAAACGCCGCCAGTTCACGCGGATGGTTGCATGAATCTCGTGATGGGCTCCCCTGTGACCCATTCGCCGATCCTCGGTCACGTCGTATCGCCGATGCCATCCCCACCAGAAAGACGGGTCGTTTTGGGCCGTGAGATTTGTGGTGGCGTACTTCATGTACCGGGTGGCAAACTGTCGGTATGTCGAATCGTCCGTGATCTGGCTGGCAAGATCCATCGCACGGATAAGCGCCTGATCGTGAAACAGGTCCGCCGCTCCGGGGTTCCGACGTTCAGGACGGATGACCCGCCAGGATTCATCCCCCGTTTTCTGACGGGTGACCGATTTCGTTCGAAGATCCAGGACGGAGACGAGGAGATGTCTTGAAGTCTCGTCCCCGTATCGATCATATCCCTCTTCCATGAGTTCCTCGAGCGCTGACAGTACGTAGGTACGATATCCTTCCTCTGCCACGTCGTCGGGAGTCAGGTGATTCTCGAGAGATGGATTGGCGTCCGATTCCGGTTCGTCAGCAATCAGCTTTGCCCCCGTGAACGAAAGAAGAACCAGGATCAAAAGACACTCCGGAAGAAACGTCACATCTCGAGAATCACCCATCGAGTGCTCCCCTCCCGTCGTCTCGCTCTGATTTTTCGGTCGGACTTCCGACAGAGCGATCGGACACATGTATTCTATCATTCATAACCTTATTCAGAACCAAAAACTTTCTTTAACAACTCAGTCGTTCGTGCCACGGGTCGCTCTCGTATTTCGCGTTCCTCCTTCGCAATTAAATGGAACAACCCCTCCATCGCTTTCTTCGTGACGTAACCATCCAGATCCGGGTTGACGTTTTCCCCACCTGTTAACACCGTGGCGGTATTGTATTTCTTGATGATCGGTTTCCAGTAATTCGTGAGCTCCACCTGATCAGTTGCTTTCTCGACGATGGGCCGGAATTTGTCTCGAAGTGTAGACGAGGTATGTTGTTTTAAATACGTTGTGGCAGCCGTATCCGATCCGTTTAAAATATCGAACCCTTCACGAATGGTCATGTTCTTAATTGCATTCACAAAAACCGGAATCGCTTTAGCAGTCGCCTTCTCCGCAGCACGATTCAATGTCGTCTCAAACCGTTTGACCTGCCGGTCAAGTCCGAGTTGAAGGGCTTTTTTCTTGACGTTCTCCGCTTCGGGCGGGAACGGTATTCTGATCTCATTGTTTTCCAGAAAACCATTTTTCCGCGAGGCATTTTCTACGGCCTTTTCTGTGCCCACTTCCAGTGCCTCTTTCAGACCGGCAACGACTTCCTCCTCCGTCAACGACGAGTCCGACTCAAGCGCCTGTTTCGTCGTCTCTGAAACTTGCTTCATCGTGCTACAACCGCAAATCAAAAGAAGGATGGTCACAAGTGAAAAATATCTTGAGGTTTGCTTCATGATCACGTGTCTGCTTAATCAATGAAAGACGATGAAAGTCGGAGGAACCATTTTTTGAATGGACCAGTGAAGACCGATGATAACAGTTAACCTTAAAGCCGCTCCATCTTCCAGCTTCGATCCCCACCTTCACCGGGAATCAGGAGCATTTCGGATGACCCGTGCAAATACCAGTGCAAAAATCGAACCGCCGGAGCGAGTTGTTCCTGTTCCCCGGTCGTCTCCCGTACGATCGACAGCCGAATACCCTCCTCCGAACCGTTCGAACGAATCAGGAGGGCCACCGCAAAAGCGGAGGGAACGAATCGATCAAAGGTCGTAAGCGGCTCCGGAGGCGTATCCTGAACGGCCACCAGCAGAACCGGGGCTTCAGCATCCCGTGCCAGCCCAAGAGCATCGAGAAATCCGTGCTGAAACGTTTCCTCCCCGGAGCAGATCGTCCGGGCCGGCTCGTGATTTTCCTCGCACATGCTGAAGTAACTGGAGGGAGTGTTATGCACGGACGTGCTGAAGGACATGGGGGAAAGCAACTGCTCCCGGACAATAGATTGAATCAGCTCCACGGTTCGACGAAGCTCACCGTGGCGCGTGGCAAACACGGACGGTACAACACTCGCT
>CAZSFH010000072.1:0-2594 GCA_964606115.1 uncultured Planctomycetia bacterium
TCTGACCGAAAATACGGCCCGCTGAGGTGTACGACACCTTTTCAGACCGGGTCTAAATAAATGATTTGCAATTCACAAAGGGTCCTTGTATGGTACTTCTGGATTTCATCAAGAAGTTGTTCTTGCGGAAGGTCAGGTGTTCGTTCGACCGTTTCGGTCTACGAGGGTTTTCGTTCTGTTCTCGTTTCCGATTCAATAAATAAGAGATATGGCTGAAACAGCAGACCTCGACGGATCCACGCAGCAACAGGGGATTAACCGACGAAGAGTCTTTATCGGGAGTATTATTGCTCTTGTCGCAACGTCTTTTGGATTTGCTGTTCGTGGTTTTCTGCTCCAGGATTGGGGGGCTCAATTCGGTTTGACGGAAGAACAGAGGGGAATTATTCAAGGGGTGGGACTCTATCCCTTTGCACTTTCCATCATCCTCGTCAGCCTGATTATTGACCGGATAGGGTATGGCGTCTCAATGGTATTTGCGTTTGCTCTCCACGTAGGGTCCGTCATTCTTACACTTTGCGCGCCCCTTGCTCTTGCTCCGGAAGGGGCGAGTCCGGAAGCGGTCGAAGCTGGTCAGCAAACGGGATACATTATGATTTATCTGGGTACGTTTCTCTTTGCCCTCGGGAACGGTACGGTCGAAGCCGTTATTAATCCGGTGACGGCTACCATGTATCAGGACGAAAAAACACATTATCTGAACATTCTACACGCCGGCTGGCCGGGAGGTCTTGTCCTGGGCGGGTTGTTATCGATCGCCTGGCTGGCTTCATTTGGCGGTTTTGAATCCGAAACGGTGCTAAAAGTCGGAGCCATGTTTGGATGGCAGTGGAAAATGGTTTTTGTCATGCTGCCGATGATCCTGTATGGCATTATTCTGTTTGGCCAGCAGTTTCCGGTTCAGGAACGTGTGGCAGCAGGTGTTTCGTATCGAGATATGCTCGAGGAGTTTGGATGGGGTAGCTGTTTCATTGTTTCATTTCTGGTTATCGCTGGCATAAATCAGGTTCTGGGCGTTTTCAAAATTCCGACTGCCGATCCCGAGATTTGGTTGCTAATTGCAATTCTCCCCACAGTTGTATTTGCGTTTTTTATACCAAAATTTGGACGCCCGATGTTCGTGTTGTTGTTGCTGGTGATGTTTTTGCTGGCTACCACGGAACTCGGCACGGATTCGTGGATTCAGGACATCATGTCTTCGGCTCTTGAAAGCGATTATGCCGGTCCTCTTGTGTTTGTGTATGCTGCAGGAATTATGACGGTTCTTCGCTTTTTCGGAGGACCTCTCTCCAAGCTGTTTACTCCCCTGGGATTGCTTGCCATCTGCTGTGTGCTTACGGCCATTGGATTGGTCTGGCTTTCCGTTGTTCAAACTGCCATTATGGTGTTTCTCGCCGCAACCATTTTTGGCGTGGGGAAATCCTATTTCTGGCCGACCACGCTTGGAGTTGTTTCGGAACAGTTCCCGAAAGGAGGAGCACTTACCATTAATGCCATAGCCGGGGTTGGTATGATTGCCGTTGGTACGCTCGGTGGCCCCGCCATTGGTACCATTCAGGATATTGATAAACGGCAGGCGGTCGAGTCACAGTTCAGTGAGAAAGTTAATCAGGTAACAGCCACCAAAGAAGGAATATTTATGGAGTATCAATACATTGATCAGGAAAAGTTGGATAACCTGAACGAGGAGACACAGAAAAAAATCCGTGAGACCATGGATAAAGCAAAGCAGGGAGCGTTGCAATGGATTGCGATCCTGCCGGTCATCATGCTCTTCTGTTATCTTGGTATGATCGGGTATTTCGTTTCTCAAGGAGGTTATGAGGCACAAACCCTTGAGGATGAATCGGAAGAAAACTCCGATCAAGAAAATGAAACACCGGGCGAGGTTGCCGGGGATGATCCGATGGATGATTTGGAACAGGACGCTGGTTCGGACGAGTCCGGCTCATCACCCTCCGATCGCAGCTGACGATTTTCGATTCTACCCGTTTCGGATCTGGAACATATTGGTGTGGGGATCCGATCCGAATGGAATTTCCGCTTAACGGTTACCCTCTTTTTAGGTGCAGGTGGGTACGGTCGATCCATTTTCCCATTGAACGATTTTTACATTTAATAAGCAGGATTCCGTAAAAAAAAATTACACTTTAACAAGACTCTTAACATTTTTCCCTTTGCCCTCGGGTTCAACATTCGGTAAAATAACAGATTAATGGGATACCCTGGGAGGGATCGGATTTGGAATGAAATTTGCTCTTAATAAAATGGCTCTCCCCCCATAACCATTCAATTCGGAGTAATGCGTCGTATCAAAAACTAAAACAGAGGAGTAATGGATGTAAATATCGATCCGGTCATCCTGGAGAAGATTGAAGAGTTTGGGGAACGTCGGAAACATTTAATTCTTATCCGTGGTATTAGTGCCGTTGTCCTGGTCTTTCTGGTCGGATTACTTGCCGTCAGCCTTCTGGATTATTTTATTCTTCTGCCGGAACTCATCCGGTATGGGCTGAGTGGATCCGTCTATCTTCTGACCGGATTGACGTTGATGATGATGCTGGTGCGGCCCCTTATTCGAGAGCCCGGAGCCA
>CAZSFH010000072.1:2604-4474 GCA_964606115.1 uncultured Planctomycetia bacterium
GGGATGATCGAAACCCTGGAACCGGATCTCAAGGAAGATCTTCTTTCCGCCGTTGAGCTGGGGGAGGAACAGGAAATTGTCGATTCCGCCGCGTTTCGACGGAAAGTTCAGGAAATTGTGGCCGGAAAGGTGGAAGGTGTTGAAGTCCCCGAGCTGTTGCCGACGAAGGTTGTTTATCCCTGGGCGTGGGGGGCGGGAGTCTGTGCAATGTGTGTGGCTATCCTCTTTCTCCTTCCTTCGATGGAGTTTGATAAACTGGCCCAGCGAACGCTCGCTCCCGCTTCCAACGTGGGACGGGTCAGTGACGCGAAGATTCGAATTCAGAAACCCGATCCCGCCGACCCCCTCGTTCCTTTCGGCGATGACGTTCCTCTGGTGGTCCGGGTCGACGGCAAAAAACCGGAGTCCATTCAACTCGAGACGTCGGTGAAAGGAGAACCCTCCCGTCGCGAAACGGTACTTCGCCAGGAGGACGGGTCATATCACACCACAATTCAGATGGGGCGAAAACCGCTTCGATACCGGGTCCAGACCGGGCACGCACGCACGCGTTTCTTTAAAATAAGAACGGCTCCCCGGCCTCACGTACGAAAATTTGAAAAAGTCTATCACACGCCCGAATACACGCAATTTGAGTCAAGTCGTTCCGTTGAAGAACAGGGGACGCTTAAAGGCCTGAAAGGAGGCCGGTACGATCTGACCATCCACACCACCGAGCCGGTAAAAACCGGACAGCTCCGACTCCACCGCGGGAAGAACAAAGAGGTTGTTGAACTGTCGCAAAAATCCCAGAAAACCTATTCGGCCACTGTGCCTCTGACCGAAAGCGGGACCTACCGCGTTCACCTGGTTTCGTCCCGAACCGATTTCATTAATCGGTATAGCCCAAAATATGAGATCACGGTGATTCCGGACAAACGACCTCAACTGGTGCGGAAAAAGCCCCGCGGAGATCTTGTGTTACCCCCGGATCATTCCTTTCGCCTGAAAGGCGCCGCGGAAGACGACGTGGGGTTGAAAGGAGTGCAGCTTCTCGTTCGCGGTCAGAAGCGGACACATGTCAATCGGATGTTCTCCAGAGATCCGGGAACGACCGCGTCGTTTGATCGAACGTTTGAACTCGCCCCGCTCAAACTGAAGCCGGGTCAACGAATCAATGTGAACCTGGTCGCTCGTGATTTGAAGGGGAGCCGTGTTTCATCTTCGTTTAACGTGACGATACAGGGGGAAGAATCGAAACAGGTCCGCCAACAGCTTACGGAGTTAAGCGAGGAATCGATGGAGGAAGCACAGCGGGAGCTTCAGCAGGCCGCCCGGCGTCAGGAAAAGGTGGTGCAGAAACTGGAGAACCAGATGAATCCGGACCGATCGAAGGAGCGGGACCAGGCGTCCGCGTCCCGGTCTGAGTCAAAGCGGGAGGAAGAGGATGTGACGAAGGAACAGAAACAGGTGATGGAGCAGGTTGAACAGGCATCTCGAGCAATCCAGCAGGCGGCCCGGCACAAGCAGGCGCTCGGTCAGAAAGAACAGGCGAAGAAGCTGGGGGACGTTGGAAAAGAAACCTCGGAAATAGCACGGGATCAGATTGCTCAGTCCATTAAAAAAATTCGTAAGGCACAGGCGTCCGTGCGCCGGCGGCAAAAACGTCAGCAGCAAGAACAGCGTCAGGGGCAGCAAGTAGCTTCAAGGCAGCAGGCATCACAGCGGCAGCAGCCGCGGGATCAGAGGCAACAAGCGCGGCAGCAGGCTCAGCAGCCAAAAGCTCAACAGCAGGTACAGAAGTCGAGGAACCCCCAACCTCGGTCTCAACAGCAATCCCGGCAGGCTCAATCTCGACAGCGACAGGCTCAACCGTCGACGTCCCGAAAAC
>CAZSFH010000072.1:4484-12199 GCA_964606115.1 uncultured Planctomycetia bacterium
CAGGCACAAAAACCACAGTCTCAGCAGTCGCAGTCGCGAGCTCAGCAATCACAATCCCGACGGCAGCAAGCTCAACAGCCGCAGTCGTCGCAACAACAGCAACAACAGCAAAAAGCACAGGCGCAGTCGTCGCGATCTCAGCAGCCTCAGGCCCGGCGGCAGTCACAATCTCCGCAATCTGCCTCGCAGCAATCGCGGGCGAAGAAACAACAGTCTCGGCAAAACCAGACCCAGAGTTCGAAACAACAGGCGGGGAAGAAACAGGCCGGACAGAAAAAGCGTGCCCGGAAAACGCCGAAACCCGGTAAGGGTGAGAAGAAACGTCAGCAGGAACCGTCCGGAACGTCGAATCGCTCCCGTCAGAAGGAACAGAAGCGACAGAAGGTTGCTTCTCAGGAATCCTCCGGTCAGCAGAAACGAGAACAGACGAAACAGGAGGGGGGACGTCAACAAAGTGGAACCCGGACTCAGCAGCAACAGCAGCAGGGAAAACGACAGCCGCAAGGGAAGCAGAGTACAAAGAAACAGGGAAACCAGAGCGAGAAGCGGCAGGGCAAACAGAGTGCAAAACAGCAGGGCAAGCGGAGCGCACAGAAGCGGGGCAAGCAGGGGGGCGATCAACCACAGGGCCAGGGCAAAAATCAGAAGAAGAAACAACAGCAAGAACCGACGTCAAAGGAACAGAAACAGAACCGCTCGTCCGAACCGAAGAAGGAGCAGGACGCCGGGAAGGAACAGCAACGTCAGGAGGGGGGGGCAAAGAAAAAGAAAACGTCGTCCGAAAAAAAAGTTGCGAAGAAAGAGGCTGGAAAGAAATCCGGTAAGAAGGAGAAGAAAAAGAAACGCGGGACGACGTCGAAAAAGTCAGGTTTGAAGGAAAAGATTGGTTCGAAGGAGGGGAAAAAGAAGAAGGGAAACGACGGGGAAAAGAAGGAAGGGCAGGCCGGCACGAGAAAAAAGAAATCATCAATCGACGGGCGTGAGTCGGAGAGCAAAGACCAGAAAGACGGGCCGGAGCCGGTGGACCTTGTCAAACGTGTTCCTCCTGAAGAAAAGAAAAAGAAACAGGGAAAGAAGGACAAGGAAGGAGAGAACGTGGAGGACGTGAAAGTGAAGGTCGGGGAACGGTTTGTCGAACCGGGAAAAGGAGGAAAGGGTGGTAAGAAGAAAAAAGAGGAAAAGAAGAAGAAAAAGGGTAAAGGGGGAGGAGAAGGGGGAGAGCGGAAAGCGAAGGTGAAACCGTACGTGGAAACCAAGCAAAAACCGGGATCGGAAAAGGGTAAATCCGGTGAGGAGGGGCTCGACAAGCGAAAGCCCAAGAAGAAACGGAAGGTGAAAAAGAAGAAGGTCGCTCGGAAAACGACCGGCGAAAAACAGAAGAAGGCAGGAGCTGAAAAGGAAAAGAACCAGAAGAGTCAGGACAAGAAGAACACCGGTGGTGAAAATAACGAGAAGAAGAAAAAAAAGGATTCCGGCTCCGGTAAAAACGGAAAGAAGGTAGCAAAGCGGACGAAAAAATCGTCCGGAAAAGGGAAGAAGAAAAGAGAGGGGAACGGAAAAAAGACGGATGGCAAGCAGGGAAAGAGCAACGAAAAAGGGAAGGAAAAGAAAACGGCAAAGAAAAAGAAGGATGGAAAGGGGACACCAAAATCGAAGGGGAAAGGCAAATCGAAAGGTCAGGGGGAAGGAAAGAAGACGGCAAAGAAAAAAAAGAAGGGTGAAGGGAAATCAAAAACGAAAGGTGAGAAAAAAGGAAAAGGGAAAGGTGAGGGGAAAGAAAAAGGTAAGGGAAAAGGAAAAGGGGACGGTGAAGGGAAAGATAAAGCAAAGAAGAAAGCGAAAGGAGAGGGGAAAGGAAAGAACGTTGCTAAACAGGAAGGGAATAAGGAAGGCCAAAAGAACGGACAGAAACAAGGAGAAGGAAAAGGAAAAGGTAAGGGCAAAGGAAAAGGGGAAGAAAAAAAAGCAAAAGGAGAGGAGAAAGGGAAGAACGTTGCCAAACAAGAAGGGAAACAGGAAGGAAAAAAGAACGGGCAGAAGCAAGGAGAAGGAAAAGGCAAGGGCAAAGGTAAGGGAAAAGGAGAAGGAAAAGGCAAAGGTAAGGGCAAAGGAAAAGGTAAAGGTAAAGGCAAAGGAAAAGGAAAAGGAAAAGGAAAAGGTGAGGGTCAAGGTCAAGGAAAGGGGCAAGGACAGGGTCAGGGTCAGGGACAAGGACAGGGTCAAGGGCAAGGGCAGGGACAAGGCAAGGGACAGGCGCAAGAGCAAGGACAGGGACAAGGTCAAGGACAGGGGCAAGGTCAAGGACAGGGACAAGGACAGGGTCGGGGAGGTTCACAGCAGGGACCGACACCGGCCCAGAAGTCGGCCGTCGCCCAGGCGAAACGGGTCCGGAAATCACTTCAGACTCAGCAACAGCAGCTTGCGGGTTCGGCGTCATCGTCGTCTTCATCTGCGGCCCGGACGGGACCGACCCGCTCTCAATCCTCCGGCAGTTCATCATCTCAGCAAGCGGCGTCTTCGTCACAGGGCGGGAAACAGGGGGGATCGGGAAGCGGAAAAAGTGGAGCCCCGGTACGAGCGAATCCGAAACCGGTCGGGGACCTCGGCAAACTGGATAAGATGTGGGATGACGTCTGGGGACAGCTCCCGGAGAAAGTGGCGGAGGATCTGCAGGAGGGGGAACGCCGGTCCGTCTCCGGTGAATACGAGAAGTCGGTTGAGGCATATTTTGAGATCATCGCGGAACAGTCGAAAAAGAACACGAGTGAAAGCGGGGACGACAAATGAGGGAACGGACGAATTATATGGTATCGACAACGGTTCGAACCGGAGAGCGAACTTCTTTGTTTGCACTGGTTTTTTCGTGTTTCCTTTGCGTTCTGATGATGTTTTCGCCCGGGGCCCACGCACAGGCGTCCGGAAACAATCCCAGGGCCCGCTCGGACCGTTCGGATCCCCTGAAAAAATCGGTCAAAAAGGGCGTGGATTTTCTTGTGAGCAAGCAGAGAAAGGACGGTTCGATTCGTGACACAAATGGAAACGAAACGGCGATGACGTCGTTTGCCCTGCTTGGAATGCTGGCGGTCGGTCATCAGCCCGCCGATCCGACGAAGGAAGGTCGTACAATGAACAAAGCACTCAAGTTTGTGCTCCGGGACGACCGTCAGAAAAAGAACGGCTATTTCGGGAAGGCGGACGGGTCCCGGATGTACGGCCACGGAGTCACGACCCTGATGTTGTCGGAAGTGGTCGGGAAGGGGGTAAGTGAGAAACAGGACCGGAAGATTCGGGAGGCCACGCGCAAGGCAGTGCGGTTAATTCTGAAGTCCCAACGGGGAAACGGGAAAGCCCGTGGAGGATGGCGGTACAGTCCGGGGGGGAACGACGCGGACATGTCCGTGACGGTCTGGCAGTTGATGGCTCTTCGTTCGGCTCAGAACGCGGGGTTCGACGTTCCCAAACAGGCGATTAAGGAAGCCGTTGGATATTTGCGGCGATCGTATCATAAGAAAGGCGAGAACATTGGCGGATTCGGTTATCAACCAAATAAAAGGAAAAACAAAGCACGATCAGTTCGATACGCCTGTGTCGGTGCCGGACTGCTCAGTCTTCAGGTGACCGGGCATTATGAGGACCGGCGGGTCAAGGCGGCCGCGAACTGGCTTCGCAAACACGAGCCGAACTGGAACAGCAAGTGGTTTCTCTATGGAACGTATTACTACTCCCAGGGCATGTATCAGGTCGGGGGGGAGCACGCGGATTACGCCTGGCAGCGGGTTCGTTCAATTTTACTTGAACACCAGAAAAAAGACGGATCGTGGAGAGGAGGACGCAGTCATGAGAAGAAAAGCAGGGTCTACGCCACGTCCCTCGCGCTCCTCGCGCTGTCGGTGAAATATCACTATCTACCCATTTACCAGCGTTAACGTCGCACACGTTTATTGTATTAATTCTGAACTTTATTTTACTCACGGAATCATGGAAACAAACGAAGAGGCGGACGTACGGGAGCCTTCTGAGGAGGACATTGAGCGGGCTGAAACGTTGCGAGACGCGTATCAAACCATGACCGACGAGATCGGCGAATTTATCGTCGGTCAGGAAACGGTTCTCGAACAGCTCTGTATCGCGCTGCTGGCACGGAAACACTGTTTGCTGGAAGGGGTCCCCGGCCTCGCGAAAACGGCGATGGCTCGCTGTATGGGGGCGGTGATGGATCTTTCCTTTCGGCGGGTTCAGTTTACGCCGGACCTGATGCCGGCCGACATCACGGGCACGGATATCATTCAGGAAAACAAGTCCACCGGCGAACGGGAACTGATCTTCGAGAAAGGGCCGATTTTCTCCCAGCTTATCCTGGCGGACGAGATCAACCGGACGCCGCCGAAAACCCAGGCGGCGCTCCTGGAGGCGATGGAGGAACGTTCCGTGACCGTCGGAGGGAAAACCCGTCCGCTCGAGGAACCGTTCTTCGTCGTGGCAACACAGAATCCGATTGAACAGGAAGGAACGTATCCACTTCCGGAAGCCCAGCAGGATCGATTCATGTTTCACGTCGTGGTGGATTATCCGAGTCGTGAACAGGAATCGGAGATTATCGGAAAAAAGACGACAGACGTGCGTGAGCAGCTGGATCCGGTCATCACCGGTGAGAAAATCATCGAGTTGCAGGAAATCGTTCCGCGGGTGCCTGTCCCGGAACACGTGGTGGATTTTGTGCTGGACCTTGTTCGCGGCCTCCGGCCCGAAAACGACGTGACGTTCAGTTTTGTCGAGGATCTCGTCGGCTGGGGCCCCGGTCCGAGAGCGTGTCAGCATCTCATTCTGGGGGGACAGGTGCGATGTCTGCTGAATGGACGCTACCACGTGACCGTGGAGGACATCCGGGAGCTGGCCCATCCGACTCTTCGTCACCGGGTGGTTCCGACCTTCAACGCGGAAGCGGAAGGAATTTCGGAAAACGATATTATTGGCCGTGCGCTGGAGAGTGTTCCGGAGCGGCAGGAAGAAGGAGTTCTTTGACGTTTGTATCGTCTGAGAAATTCACCACCACGTTTGATTTATATCCGGGATCAACATGAGTGATCGTACGCTGGACTACCTGGATCCGGATGACCTTGAGTCGATCTCCAACCTCAAGCTGTTTGCGCGGCTTGTTATGGAGGGGTTCAGTACCGGCCTGCACGAGTCGCCGCACAAGGGATTCAGCGTGGAGTTCAAAAAGCATCGGCCCTACGTGGCGGGAGACGATATCCGTCACCTGGACTGGAAGATCTTCGGGCGGACCGATCGCTATTACATCCGGGAATACGAGGAGGAAACCGATCTTCGTGCGACGATTCTCCTGGATGCCAGCGGATCCATGGCTTATGACGGCGAAGGAATTAGCAAACTGGAATACGGAAGCCGCCTTGCCGCCTGCCTGGTCTACCTTCTTCTGCAGCAGCAGGAAAGTGTCGGTCTCGTTACGTTTGACGATCGGGAACGAGATTTTATCCCCCCCCGTTCCGGTATCGCCCACATCAATCCGCTCATTGAAACAATTCAGAACACCGAACCGGGAGGGGAAACAAGTCTCGGGGAGGTGTTTCATAATATCGTTCCCAAAATCGACCGACGGAGTTTGCTGATCCTGATCTCGGACCTGTTCGATGACCAGGAGGAGCTGCGGTCGGGATTGTCTCATTTTCGTCACGAAGGTCACGAAATTATCACGTTCCAGGTCCTGGATCGGGACGAAATCGAGTTTCCGTTCGAAAGCTGGACGAAGTTTGAGAACCTCGAAATGCCGGACCACGAAGAAATGGTTGATCCGTCCCATCTTCGAAACATGTACCTCGAACGGTTTGAGTCGTTTCAGGAGGAGGTAAAACAGGCCTGTCACCGCCATCAGATCGATCGGGTGGAGATGGTAACCGACGAACCATACGCAAAGGCCCTTGCCAATTACCTGGCGCTTCGGGAAAAGCAGACATGACGTTTCTAAACCTTACACTGTTGTTTGGTTCCCTGGCGGCCCTGATTCCGCTGGCCATCTATCTTTTTAACCGCCAGAAATTCAATCGGGTCCAGTGGGGGGCCATGCACCTGCTGGAAGATATCAAGCGAAAGAACCGGCGACGCATTCGTATTGAGCGGATTCTTCTTCTTCTCGTCCGAATGCTGATTCCCGCTCTGCTCGCTCTGGCCATGGCGCGTCCGGTACTGACCGGTGCTACATCCGCACTGATGGGGAACGCCAAAAGCTCGACGGTGTTTCTCCTGGATAACAGTTATTCGATGGACACCGGGACGGACGAAGAAAAACCGTTTACGAAAGCGAAGAAATTCATCAAGGACGTCATCAAAAACATGCCGGACGGGTCGGAAGTGTCGGTCGTGCTTCTGGGAGGAGGGGTTCGTTCGCTCCTGGACCGTCCCACGAGCGAATTCAAGCGGTTGAACAAGGAGCTTGACGAACTTGAAACGGGATACGGGAAAGCCGATGTCGAGGGGGGGCTGAAGAAGGCCATTGAGATTCTGTCGGACATGAACAATCCCCATCGTGAGGTCATCATCGTCAGTGATTTTCAACGGGTCAGCTGGCCGACCGACGAGGTTCGAATCCGGAAGGATCTCGCTCAGAAAATCGGGAACATGAAGACTGATCCGTTCATCACCTGTTATCCGGTCGGGGAGCGGAAGGTCAAGAACAACATCGGGATTACGAGTCTGGATTATTCCCGTCTGGCTCATGGGGTCGGAAAAAAACTGTTTATTCATGCGACGGTACAGAATTTTGGTAAGGAGAACGTCGGCGGCCTTCGACTTCATTTTCAGGTCGACGACGAGGAGGAAGGAGTTTCACAGATTTCCCTCGACGCCGGTGAAACGAAACGGGTTCTGTTTACCCATACGTTTGACGAGCCCGGCTCGCACGTGATGCGGGTTCACACCCGTGAGGATCGTCTGAAAGCGGACAACTCCATGTCGTCCAGTCTCAAGATCTGGGAACAGATTCCCGTACTGCTCGTGGACGGGGATCCGTCCGACAAACCGCTCAAGGGGGAGACGGATTTTCTTAAGGTGGCCCTGGGGCCGTTTGGTCAGAAACATACGGAGGAGAAAGATCTGATCAAGCCGACGGTGGTGGAGACCGACAACCTGACCGAAAAGAAACTGAATGAATCGACCGTCACCGTCCTTGCAAACGTGAAGTCTCTTCCGGAGAAAAAGCTCAAATCCCTCCGCAAACATACAAGCAAAGGGGACGGCTTGATGATTTTTCCCGGCACGAAGATTGATCCCGCCTGGTATAACAACAAACTCGGATCCGATCCCTCTCTTCTTCCGATGAAACTGATCAGTTTCATGAAAGCGGTCGAAGGAGGAGTGAACGTAACGGACGAAAATTACACTCACCCCGCTCTCCAGATGTTCAATGAACCACAGCACGGGGACCTTTCTTCTATACGAGCGACGAGATGGTATCGGCTCGGGCTTGTTGATGAGACATCGGCTGAAGACGTGCGGGTACTGGCCCGTTGGCGTGAGAATGATCCGTTTCTCGTGGAATCACCCGTAAAACAGGGGCGCGTGATCCTGGGGTCCATCCCCGCCGATTCGGACTGGTCCAACATGCCCGCTCGTCCCGTGTTCGTCCCGCTGATGCAGCAACTTGTGACATACCTTGCCTCAACCGCGGAACCTCCGACCAACGTTCAGGTGGGGGAACC
>CAZSFH010000073.1:0-2242 GCA_964606115.1 uncultured Planctomycetia bacterium
ATCAGGTCGTGCTGACGGGCCGATTGTGACGTATCTCCTTGAGACGAAACGAGTTACGCCGAATAGCTTTGTCAAATCCTCCTCGGCGATGCACTGACGGCATCGCCTGCGGCGGACTCCGCGCTCTTCGACGCAACTCGTTTCGCTGACGTCGCGGGGGTTTTTCAGCAGTCTCCTAGTGGTTCCGCCCCGTTCTGATTCGGGGACCCGCTGGATGTCGAGGGACGGATTCGTCGGACCGAAGGTCTGGGTTGGTCTGAAGGGCTTATTTTAGTTCCCGAATACGCACGGATCGAAGATGGAATGGGAGCCCATGGTCCTGCAGGCTGATATGTCCTTTTTTCGGCCGGTCGCTGACCGGTGTATTCTTCAGGTTGAGGTTCTGGACCTGTTCTCCGTTCAGGATGATCCGTAGTTGATGATCCCGGGCGATCACGATCATGTGATTCCAGGTTCCGGGGGGGCGTGACATGTTTTTGGAGGGACCGGCGGTGTCAATGATGCCTCCGTTGTCATGCGGTCCGAGCTTTTCCTTGTTATCAAAGGAATCCAGTACCTGGGCTTCAATACCGGTGGACACCGGTTTTGACGGGTTTTTGATGCGAAAAAAGACCCCGCTGTTGCCGTCCTCCGGAATTCGGTATTCCACGTGCAGTTCAAAGTTTCCGTACTGCTTCTTGCTCGTGAGATAATCCTCGAAACGCTTCCAGCCTTCATCTTCGGGACCCGGTTTGAGCACGATTTGATTCTGGTCGTTAACGCTCCAGTTTCCCTCTGTTTGCCAGTGAGAGAGGTTTTGATCGATTAAATTTTGGTATTCGTGATCGGGTCCAATCCGATAGGCCAGGAGTTTGCCGGAATTCATGTGAGGGACCAGTAGCAGATGCTGACCAGGGATGAATCCGATGTCGGCCGTGCTCTTTTTGAGTTTTACCAGCGGCGTTCGCTTTCCTGAAGGATTGAACCGGTACACGACGCCCGCTTTCCAGTCACTGATCAGGTAATTCCCGCGTCCGTTCAGTTCCAGCCCGTCCATGTTCGTGTTCTGCTTCTGAGAAAGGACGGTTTTTTCTTTTGTTTTAAGGTCGATCGAAAACAGGTTCCCTTTTTGACCCTGTCCGGCCGACCAGCCCCCGACCAGAAGTCGGCGTCCACTCACGAGTAATCCATTTGGAGATTCCAGCCGGGACCCTTCCGCAAACACGGACAGCGAATCGTTGTGGTATCGGTAAATTTTGTTGGTTCTCATGGCCGAAACGTAAACCGTACCTCCGTAGCCGACGGCGACGTCGTTTAGAAATTTCGCCTTTTCGATGGACGCGTCCTTTACCTTTTTACCGTCTTTCAAACGGAATCCAACCAGCCGGTCGATGTCGCTGACCCATAGGATGTTGCCGTCGGTGCGAAGGCCTTTCGGAGCATTTAACCCGTCGATCCATTTCTTTTCGATCATCGTACCGTCCGGTCGTATCTTGCTGATCCATCCGTTTCCGTCTTTTTCCGTGGCGCCTCCTGCGATGTTGGACACGTAAATGGTGTTTGTACCGGCGTGAAAGTAGGCACTTTCCGGTTCCTGCAGACCCTGGGTGGTCGTCCAGGCCGGGTCCGGTGTTTGAGCGCTCGCACAGGCGATGAGGCTGAAGACGAGTAAAACAAGGACAAACATACTGGAGAGGTTTCTGTCGGGTTGGATCATCGGTTTAAATAAATCAAAATTCGATTGGCTGGTAACGGGTCGTTCTGGAGACGCGGATCGTCAGGCCGAAACGTCGAGGACAATTTTTCCGAACTGTTGTTCGTTGGCGAGTCGTTGTTCGGCGGACTGGACCTCGTTGAAATCGACGACCCGGTCGATCACCGGTGTGGTTTCGGACGTTTTCATCCAGTTCAGCATGCCTTCAAAATTCTCGTAACTCCCCATGGTGGAGCCCAGAATGGAAAGTTGTTTCCAGAAAATTCGATTGATGTTCGTGTCGGGAGCGGGGCCCGTAGTGGCACCGCAGGTCACAATACGTCCGCCGGAACGTGCACTTTTCAGGCTGTCCGACCACGTTTCGGCGCCGACGGTATCGACGATCACGTCCGCTCCGTCGTCGTCCGTGAACGAGTAAACTTCATCAACGACCTCCTGTTCAGGATAGAGAACCCCTTTCGCGGCACCGAGGGAGGAGGCACGTTCGAGTTTTTCGTCGGAACTGGACGTGACGATGCAGTCAGCATCCTGTGACACGGCAATCTGCAG
>CAZSFH010000073.1:2252-6310 GCA_964606115.1 uncultured Planctomycetia bacterium
CTCCGCCGATACCGTGAATGAGGACCGTTTCACCGGGTTTTAGTTCTGCGCGTTCCAGAAGCATTCGCCAGGCCGTGAGAAACACCAGCGGAAACGCCGCCGCCTCGGTATCCGAGAGATGGTCGGGGGCATGAGCTACATTGGTGGCCGGTACCAGCGCTTGTTCGGCAAACAGTCCGTCCGTGTGTTCGCCGAGGAGATGATAGGATTCACATTGACTCTGCTGTCCACGACGACACATGTGGCAGCGGTCGCAGGAAATACCCGGATTGACGACCACTCGATCGCCTTTGCTGAACGATTCCACTCCCGATCCCGTTTCACGAATAACCCCGCACGCGTCGGAGCCCAACGTATGGGGAAAATCGAGTTCAACCCCGGGCAATCCCTGAAGTACCCATAAATCCAGGTGGTTGAGGGCGGCTGCCCGGATATCGAGCAGCACGTGCCCGGGCCGGATAGTCGGGGGCTCGACCTCACGAATTTGAATTTGATCCGGCGTCCCGTGACGCAGGATTTGAGCCGCTTTCATTGGTTTGAGTGGAATCTTCTTCGAGACGCATAAGCAATTTTTCAACCGAGCCTTCGTCGGGGGGTTTGACATCCCGGCTGGAGTAAAATCGTAGATATTTGTGGAGGTAGTTTTGGACGTCGGTAAAATTCCGCTTCTCAGACGATTTCCGGTGTTGGTTATAATAGATGGAATAACCGAGATAATACAGGATTTTTCCTTTGATAGCGGGCGGCTTTTTCTTTTGGTTTTCCTGGTTGTTCACCTTATTAAGAGCCTTCTTGAGATACGTAATTCCTTTTGGTAAATCGTTCGGACCCCGCGTTTTAAATTCGTAGTAAAATCGGCCCAGTTTGTAATAGGGGACGGGGGACTCGGGACGAAGTTTCCTCGCCGTTTGATAGCTCTTCCACGCCTGACGCATCGTCTCGGAAATCTTCTGCGGATCGTAAGGGGTTTGATCCTGCTTATTTCCGGGCTGATTTTGGTTCTCGTCCGCGTTGGCTTGATTCTTGAGGTTTTGTTGATACATGGATAACGCACGGTACATGAGAGCGTCACCCAGTCCAATCAGGGAGTCAAAATGTTCGGGATCGAGTTCGAGGGCGTCCTGGTAATATCGAATTGCCTGATCCAGATTGGGTTTTTCCTTCTGAAGCGCCTGTTTTCCGTATTTGGCGTACGTGTCCGGATCGTCGAACACATGTTCGTCTTCCGTCGTGGATCCACATCCCATTCCCAGGGCGATGCTTCCCAGGAGAAAAGGGAGAAGTGCAAAGAAAACACGTTGTCGGTTCATTGATTGATTTTGTTTAATGCGAGTTTCACGAGATTTCCCGGATCGTCAACGTCCGGGTTCTCACTGGATGCCTTTTTGATGGCGGACCTTGATTTTTCACCGGAATAGCCCAGCTTTTCAAGTGCCTGAACCGATTCGGCGAAGAGTCTTTCGTTGATATTCGTCTCTTCGTCGTCCGCTGACGGAGTCCGAAACTGATCGGAGAGATCCGCCGCTCGGTCCTTCAGTTCGGCGACAAGACGGCGCGCCGTTTTTTTTCCAATCCCACTTGCCTGTTCTAGAAGGGATGTGTTTTCGTCCCGCAGCGCACGAAGAATCTGTCCCGGTGCGGCCTCGGAAAGCAAACTGACGGCTTTTCGAGGCCCAATACCGCTTGTGGAGGAAAGAAGCTGGAAAAGCTCCCGCTCTTCCGGTGCGCTGAAACCGTACAGCCCCTGGGAGTTTTCCGTGATATACAGGTGTGTGAAGACCATGATCTTCCCCTCGTTCGGGAGTTCTTTGTAGGTATTCAACGTGATGTCACAGCGCCAGCCGATCCCCCCCGCTTCGACGACGATAAAATCGGGTTCTTTTCGAACGAGTTCGCCCTTGATAAAATCAAACATCGTTCATCTCATACATGGTGAGTCATAGCCTCGATCCCGGCTACTCCGGTTTTTTGACGATCACCCAGCGCCGGGGGAAATTGATTTGAAGGATTTTGTCCTTGAAAAAGAGATATCCAAGCACACCTTCCGCGTTCAGTGACATGTTCTGCTTCAGCCGGTCATTCACCCGAAATAGCACATTTTGGAAGGTGCGTCCCCTGCACCACAACCGTTCAATTTCCAGGAAATCGTATTTTGAAGACGGTAAACCGTAGGTTGATCGTAGTTTTTCGGTTGACAGCAGGGAAAGGTTCCACTTTTGAATGGAGGATTGATCAATCAAGCTTACCGGCATCCCCGGCATCAGAGCAAATTGACCTTTATACCGACCGTTAATCCCGGCCTGGATGATAAGCAGTTTTCGGCGCACGGTGGCTTCGGACATCCGGTAGGTAAGTTTGCCCGGCGCGAGTGAAGCTCCGTTCGTTTTTTTCGAGCGTCGTTCCGCCGGACGGAGGTGCAGTTTTTGTTCAGGATAATGAATCGTTAGCTCGGTGTCCCGGAGAACGTTCTGGCCGAGAATCCCCGCGTACGACGTAAGGTTCTGTTTGCGAAGCAGTACCGAGAGTTTCCGAACTTCTTTTCTCTTCAGGTGAAGCATGTCGGGGTTCCGGACCGAGAATGAACCGATTTGCAACCGGTCGACGGTGATTTTACGAGTATCCGAAGAGTCATCGTTTTCGAGCTGAATCGAACCCTTATCTTCTGGCTTTCCACGAAACAGGACGGAACGGGAGAAGGTGGGAAAAAATAGGAACGTTGCCGGATCGTGGTCGTTTACCCGAATGTCCGTTTTAATAAATTTTCGTTCTGTTAGTGTAAAAGGCACCGTCGATCCGGGTTCTTCGGTCTGTTCCGGCTTGGGTTCGGACGGCTTTCGGGCATCAGCAGAGGAGCCGCATCCGGTGAGGAGGGGAGTGATCAGCAGAAGAAACAGAAGTCCCGTTCGAATCGGGGGACGATTCGGATTAGATGTTTTCAAGATCACTACCTCCCCACTCCATGAGTTCAAGGAAGATCTGATAAGAACGGGGGAAACCGCTATCCTTCAGGTTCTGAATTTTCTCGGGTGTGCAGAGCTGCTCGAGTTTGAGAAGTTCCTTCGCCGCGTTATGCAGTTCCTCTTCGCGGTCCGAGAGGTCCTCGCGTTCCTCGAGCCGCTCGTCGAGTTCGTGCATGTGATCCCATTCTCCCGTCCCAAGAATACAGGCGAATGCGGCGAGGAAAACATCCCGCGGATCCGCGTTCTCGCGGATGCCTCCCTGGAAAGAAAGGACCCGGTCCTCAAGTTCCTGAGCCGCTTTTTCGAGGCTCTTTTGACTGTCAGTTTGATCTCCCAGTTCGTCCATGCGTCGTATCAACAAACCTTCTCCGAGCCGGGCCATCCCGACCGCCAGCCCTCGATAATCGGAATCCTGACAGGGAAGAAGAGCTTCAATCGTATCCCAGGTTTCTGCATCCTCCTCCCGCCGGAGCTGGACGAGCATTTTGACGATCAAGGCGTCCCAGTAAGCCGGAGGTCGCTCGGCGGGTTCGGTAATATCGTCCTCGTCGTCGGGTTCGTCCTGATCCTCGGAAACATGATCCAGCGTTTCCTCCGCGAGCTGCAGGGCTTGATCAAGGTCTCCTTCTTCAAATGCCTTCCAGGCTGATTGCGTATCATCCGTGATTACACTGTGCATGAGATCATTCGATCCGTGATTGGTGAAATTCAAGTTCCGGAAGATTCGATAGTTCGTTCAGGGATGAAATAACCGTCCGGTCGGTCGCGTCATGATGATTCTCACGATCAAGCAGGACCGGTGACAAACCGACGGATTTCGATCCCCGGTAGTCGTCAAGTTCTTTGTCTCCAACGTGTATGGCCTGTTCGGGTTCCACGTCCACCTTTTCAAGGGCCTGCTGGAATATATGAGGACTCGGCTTGCGGTATCCCGCAACGGCGCTGGGGAGAATGAATTCAACGTACCGGTCCAGGTCGAGTTGCGGGTAGGCGATCGACGCGTCCACCGCGTTGACGTCCGCGCCGGTTCCGAGGTGGTCCTCGTCGGGGTCGACCGCGGCCTCGTAGTCCGGCAGGCGGTCGGCGACCAGGTTCGCG
>CAZSFH010000073.1:6320-12045 GCA_964606115.1 uncultured Planctomycetia bacterium
GAATTCAACGTACCGGTCCAGGTCGAGTCCGCTGCAAATGGACAGCAGCCGGGAATCCCAGTTGGAGACAATACCGAGCCGGTAACCCGCCTGTTTTAGTTGTTCCAGTGTTTCAACGGTATCCGGGAACAAACGGAATGTCCGTTGTTGTCCGAAGCGCTCAAAAATTCGCTGAAACCACTGTTCGAAATCCAGCTTTTGCAGTTCGTCCAGATCATCGTACAGGCGCCTGAGAAATGTTCTCCACATCTGCCGATCTTTCTTATCGGATGCCTTGAGGTCTCCTTCACGTACTTTGTTCGTCGGGGCATGGTCTTTCCAGATCTCGTGGAGTCGGGACGCGAGCTCGTCGTCGGATAGTTCAACCCCCATCTCCCGGGTCACACTGGCGTAGACGGAACCTACCGACGGGTGAATATAAAGAAGGGTCCCTCCAGCGTCAAAGAAAATGGCTTTCACGGTCCGCAAAAATTTGAATCAATGGAAAACTGTGGTCGCATGTCCGGGTATGATGTCGTGAACAGCCCTTTTTGAAAGACTCCAGCTGAAAAGGATGCGTGCACTCACTGAGATATCAGCGAGCACTCCGCAAGGTGTTCGACCGGAAAAATCCCACTATGTCATGTTAGGTACGTAAACTCATGAATTCAACCTCAAAGCTCGGGAGGGTCTTACCTGAACGAAGTTGAGATATGTTATTTTTAATTCAACTCAATGCGAAATAGGCTTTCAAAGACCGGTTCCTGGAACGTGTTCCGTTGCGAGGTTATAGGACGGCTGAATGAAGCCGGGTTCAGGGACTGGAAGCGATCGACCGCTTTATAATCGCTCAAATTAGATCGAAATGTCAGCGGAGACGCGGTCCGGGTCTAACCAAGAATCAAATTGTCACCGTGACGTGTCCTGTGCCGTGAACTTTTTCCGGGTCCCTGTTAATATTGGAATATCGTTATCGCATGCTGCTCAGAAGCGAGATGAGCGCTGAGTTCAAAAACATAAGAGCGTGGGTTACAGATGGGCTTGTTGAAGGGGGTCTCCATACAATCACTCCGGTCTTTCGGCCGTTCCCTTTCTCACTTTCCTGGTGGTCGTCACTTTTATTTATTGATATTGGCGGTTGTGCTTGGGGTGTTCGGCGGGTTCGGCGCGATTGTTTTTCGGGAGCTGATTCATCTCGTACAGCTGCTTTCCTATGGCATGACGGAAGTGTCATGGTCATCCGCCGCGTCTCTGTTTCGAACGAACGTTTCCGTTTCGCCACTGGGATACGTTTTTTTTGAGAAGACCGTTCCTCTCTGGCAGTTAATCGGGTTGCCGGCCGCTGCCGCTCTTCTGATCGGTCCGGTGGTCTGGCGATACGTGGAAGAGTCCCGGGGGGCCGGCGTACCGGAGTTGCTGGAAGCGATGACCCTTCGCCAGGGACGGATTCGGTGGCAGGTGCTCCCGGCGAAACTCTTTACGTCGTCCATTTCCATCGGAACCATCGCAAGCCTCGGGCGGGAAGGGCCGATCGTGCAGATTGGAGCATCTATGGGATCGATCGTAAACAGGGTCCTTAAGGTTCCTCGACGACGCTGGCGGTTACTTACCGCTTGCGGGGGAGCCGCCGGGCTTGCCGCCACCTTTAACACGCCGATCGCCGGAGCGTTTTTTATGCTTGAAGTCGTCCTGGGTTCGTTTTCCACCGAAAAGTTCGCTCCCATCGTGATTTCGTCGGTGACCGGCACGATCGTGGGGCACTGGTATTTTGGGGAAAGCCCCGCGTTTGACCTTGCGGAAAAATTTCAGCTGGTCCATCCTCTCGAACTATCCGGATACGTTATTCTTGGTGTGATCGTCGGGGGGTTTGCATTATTTTTCATTTTTCTGATCGACTGGACAAACGTCGTGTTCGATCGGATTCCGGGACCAAAATCCCTTCGTCCGCTGTTCGGAACGGGGCTCCTTTTGATCCTGGGGCTAACGTTTTTTCCACAGGTGGTCGGCCTCGGATATGAAACCATCGAACACCTGATCGGCGCCACGACGACCAACACGCCCGACGGGTTTCTTTCCCGGGGCGTTTTCTTCCTTTTGCTTTTGCTTCTGGCCAAAACGTTAGCCACCGCCATTAGTCTCGGCGCGGGGTTCTCCGGTGGTGTGTTTTCACCGAGCCTGTTTCTGGGCGCGGCGCTCGGCTATGTGGTCGGAATGGGGACGAAGGCCGTTCTGCCAATTCCCGTCGCACCGCCGGAGGCGTACGCGGTGGTGGGGATGGGAGCATTGTTCGCAGGAGCCGGGCAGGCTCCGGTAACGGCCATGATTATTATTTTTGAAATGACGCACGACTACGAAATTATTCTTCCCCTCATGATTTCCTGTTCCATCAGCACGGTGATGACCCGTCTTCTCGCGGACGAATCAATTTATACCACGAAGTTAAAACAAAAAGGAATCGACATTCACCAGCGGCCGGAAGAACTGATCATGAACCGGGTGACCGCCGAGGAAGTGATGCGATCAGGCGAGGAGGAGCCACTGCTCCGTCCCGACTCTCCGCTGGACGAGATCACCGAAGATTTTCTGAAACACAGGGTTGATCACCTCTTCGTGGTCGATGATCGGCGGCACGTTAAGGGAATCGTATCCCTGCACGAGGTGAAATCCGTGTTCTCGGAAACCGAGGAACTGGGAACACTGGTCCGGGCCGTGGATGTGATGGATCCCGACGTACCGGTTCTGAATCGAGACACGTCCCTGTCCGAGGCGATGAGTCTGTTCTGGTCGACGGATTACGAAGAACTGCCGGTGGTCGAAAGCCCGGAACAACCCGAATTCTGTGGCGTAGTCTGGGAACATGATATCATCGGGGTTTACAACCGGGAAGTCTTCAAGCAACGAGAGGCCCTCATGAAAACGGTACATGAGGATCAAGGACAGGAGGAGACGGATTACGTCGAATTGCCGTCCGATTATAAAGTCGATCAGTTACGGGTGAACCCGGACTGGGAGGGTCGGACGATTGGTGAACTTCACATTCGAGAGCGAACCCGGATTACGGTACTCGAAGTGAAGCGATCAGCCAACACGGGTGAATGGGAACGAATTCCCGCAAACGCGGAAACGGAGCTGCAGGAAGGGGACCGGCTGATCGTCTACGGTCCTTCAGATGAGATCGAGAAAGAGCAAGAGGGGGATCGGAAATCCTGACACAACAACTGACATTTCAGTAACCATCTGAATAATGTTTCTGCCTGCTGGAATTCAAGGACCGCTCTTTTACAATAAAGAGTCCCTTCTGAAAAGGGGCGCAGACTCAGCGAACGCTCTGCTGGTTTATTTCTCCCGGATCCGTGCGAAGGCGGAACGCCGGAGGACGAGGAAAGCTGGCCGTGACTAATCGTCACGCTCCCTTTCAGCGTAATGGGTTTTTCATCCAAATACCCGGCGGACCGTCTGCTGAGGGATTGCTGAGAGCATATCACCCGTTCGGACAGGGCCTATATAAAATGATGCCTTCGACGAGAAGGTCAACGTGACAGAGGCCGGGGCGTGAAATTTTTGTCTCCGGCATTCCGTTTGAATGAGGTGGAGGGGATTCGCGCGATTAAATCCTGATCTTTTTCAGAACATCATGAGAAAGTTCGCGTTTCTGTTTCTTCTGGCCGGGTTTGCTCTAATTCTATCAAATTGCAGCGGTTATGCACAGACATTTTCGTCCGCTTCCAGAGCAACCGTGTCCGTGGATCCCGGGTACAGGGAAATAACCGACCGGACCCGTATTCCGGTGCGGGTCCGAATTGCGATCGAGGAAAACTGGCACATCCAGGCTCATGAAGTCGACGATGAGGATCTGATTCCGACGCGGATCGAGCTTGTTCAACCTTCTTCAGCGGAATTGATTCGACAGGTCTATCCGGAGCCCGTGGGGATGAATCTTCCGGATTTTGGGGATATCAAAGTGTTCAAGGACACAATTGACATTGCCGTTCTCGTGTCCCTGGAAAAACGTCCCGAACCGGGATCGACCGTTGATCTTACGTTCAGGGTTACCCTTCAGGCCTGTGATGATAAAAGCTGTATGCCGCCGGGGACCGTCGAAAAAAACGTCTCTATAAAACGGACCCCGGAGACCACCGAAAAAACCGAGGCGTTCAGCTGGCTTGAGGAGCGTCTTGCCGATGAGACCGGGAACACGTCCGAACAAGCGGGGGGCGATTTTGCCAGGAAACTGAACAGGTCGTTCATCTGGGCTCTACTTCTTTCGTTTGTCTGGGGACTGGGAGCCAGTCTGAGTCCCTGTGTGTATCCGATGATTCCGCTGACCCTTTCCTACTTTGGTGCTCAGACGTCGGAGGAAAACGCGGACGAACAGGGAACGCTGGGGCGGTCGTACGTGGTTATGCTTGCGTTCGTCTATGTGCTCGGAATTGCACTGACGTACGCCGTGCTCGGGGTGTTCGCCGCGCTGATTGGCGTGGAGATGGGATTTGCGCTCGGATCGCCGTGGTTTGTTGGCTTTCTGGTCGTGCTTTTTGTGCTGCTTGCACTCAGCATGATGGGACTGTTTGAAATTCCGGTGCCGTCCGGCATGCAGGGCATGGCGGGTAACAAGCCGGGGATCACCGGGGCGTTTTTGATGGGGGCCTTCCTCGGCATTATCGCCGCTCCCTGCGTGGGACCGTTTGCGGCGGCCATTCTGGCGTTTATCGCAACCACGCAGAACGTGGTAACCGGATTTGCCGGAATGTTTTCGTTCGGGCTGGGGCTCGGGATGCTGTTTCTCGTACTTGCGATTTTCAGTGGGTCTTTCTCCTCGATCTCAGCAGGGGGCGGATATCTGAAGCATGTAAAAACGTTCTGGGGGATCGTGTTGCTCGGAGTGACCCTTTACTTTCTGGACCTTTTGTTCCAGCTTGTGGAGCTGGAACCTCTTCGAGGATGGCTGATTCCGATGATCGCCGGGTTTTTAATCCTGTACTTCGGATTCTGGCTGATCCAGGTCACTCGAGCACTCACGGAGGAGGAAGCCGTTTCACTGCTGGGCGTGACGGGCAAGTCCGTGGCGGTGGTTTCATTGTTAATTGGTGGGTATCTCTCGCTGGGCGGGTTTATGCAGAGCGGAGCGCTTTTACCGGTTCCCGGTTGGTTTGGGGGCGGGGAGACCGTTCAGGTGGGATCGTCCGGAAACGGATCCAACAAGAAGAAACCGCGGAAGGCTTCGGTCGAATGGGTAACGGATTTTGAGGAGGGGGTAAAGAAGGCGAAGGAAACCGGAAAACCGATCTTCCTGGATTTTTACGCCGATTATTGTGCACCCTGCAAAATCATGGAGAACACCGTTTTCTCCGCCCCTGAAGTGGCAAGTCGGCTCAACAATCGATATATTCCCGTTAAACTGGATGCCACCGTTGACAGGTATCAGACCCTGAAACGAGAGCGGTTTAATGCATTTTCTCTGCCGTATTATACATTCCTTTCCTCGGATGGCCGGCACCTCAAATCTTTTACCCTTCAGAAGAAAGTTCCGAAGAAAGAGTTTGTGGAACTGCTTAACCGGGTGGAACAGAATCTGAACCGTGCCTCTTCCGAAGAGTAACAGGAGTTTCCTCCGGCTTCAGAGTCTATTTGAAGAGGTGGGATCCGAAAAATATTGTTCGAAAACATCAGCGTCTGGAAGGATAAATAGATCCGGTCTGAAAAGGTGCCGTGCACTCAGTGATCCCTCAGCGGGCGGTCTGCACGG
>CAZSFH010000074.1:0-5322 GCA_964606115.1 uncultured Planctomycetia bacterium
ACCGAAAATACGGCCCGCTGAGGTGTACGACACCTTTTCAGACCGGGTCTAAATAGACCCTGTCCGAAAAAGGGGGGTTCAGGAGCCTTTGATGAATTCATGTCTTCCATCCAATTAAATTCAGTGATCTGGAGAGTCCAGCCACTCCAATTCCGGCCAGAGCGTGAAGGTAGGGCATCACGGGGATCCGGTATCGGATTGATCCGATGAAGATACTGTGGAGCAGGGCGATATACAGGATCGGACTCAGCAGGATCAATAAATGGTAACACCTTTGTGTTTCCTTAAACCCCAGTATCGCTCCGGCGAGTACGGTCAGATAAGCGACGGGTAAAACGACGATATAGGGCCACCTCCGATACGACGGGGCGTTCGGGAACGGGGTCCAGGTACGCCTGAATTTCTTCCCGGCCAGCCGCAGGGATCGGATCGGGTTCCGGATCATCCAATTCAGCGCTTCGTTGAGCAAAAAACGATTTTGTTCCGCTTCTGACATTCCGTGAATTCGACGCGGGAGGAAATTCGTTTCACCCCGGGGGGCTCCAGTGGCCCCTGGCCCAAACGCTTCGTACAGATCCTGACCCGGCTTTGTCGTTCCGGGGGTCCATTGATTGATGACCAGCCCGTTCCGGATGGTCCACGGTGCCAGGGTGGTGACGAAGGCGATCCCTCCGATCAGAAACGTGCCGAAGTTCGCGGATAGGCCGGGGACCCATGGAAGAAAAATTAGAAAGCATGGCAAAAGGAGGAGTGTTGACGGATGGATCAGGGCCGAAAGACCAAAAGATACACCGGCTCCGACCAGCACGGGAATTCCGGCGTCTCGAACTACGTGAAAAGAGAGCAATAAAAGGCTGAAGAGCAGTGAGAAAATTAAAATCGACTCGCTCAAGATGGCTCCCGTCATGAACACGATCGTCGGATAAATCGACATGATTCCTGCCGCGAGATAGGCCGGAAGATGGTAGGAAAACGTTCTCAGCAGGTAAAACAGAAGAAGAACGGAAACGGTATCAAGGAGAGCCTGGCTCAGCCGGATCAGAAAAAGCTGTTTGCCAAAAAGCATTAGAAAAGCCGAGAGAAACACCGGATACCCCGGAGATCGGCTCGCCCGGTCTCCACTCTGATTTTGAAAGGTCCCCGTTTCAGCGATGTGATGTGCGTAAGACATGTATTCCCGACCATCCGGAAACCGGACCTCCGGACCGATCGTGGAAACGTATCCCACACGGACCGCGAAAGCGAGAAGAAGAATACCGAACAGCACGTACGGGTGATGGACGCCGGGAAAACGATCCGGAAGAGTGGTCATCAGGGAGCGTACTCCCCGAGGACCTCAAGTGTACGGTGGACGTCCTCCATACGGTTTTCGTGAGAAAAACTGAACCGCACCGATCCTTTTGCCGCTTCTTCGGAAACATTCATGGCCTGCAGGACGTGTGAAATTTCGATCGCTCCTGAATGACAGGCGGATCCGGCGGAAACACAGATTCCTTCCAGGTCAAGGTTGATCAACATTTTGTCCGCGGCTTTATTCATAAATGAAACATTCAGGGTATTGGGCAGTGAGTTTGATCCGGGAGTGTTTCGTTGTGCGGTGTCTCCGAACCGATCACGAATTCCCCGCCAGAGCGTTTTCCGTAATTGACCCGTGTGATCCGAAACGGACGCGCACTGCTCGGTCGCGCGATCGAGCGCAGTGGAAAGGCCGGCGGCAAGGGCTACGGGCTCGGTGCCGCTTCGGGTCTCCTGCTCCTGTCCTCCGCCTCGAAGCAGGGGGGGGAGATCAATCTCTTTTCGTTTGTAAAGGAGACCGATTCCCCGGGGACCGTGAAACTTGTGAGCGGACAGGGCAAGAAGGTCCACGTTCGGATCCTGTACGTCCACCGGGATTTTTCCGGGAGCCTGTACGGCGTCCGTGTGAAACAGTAGATTGTTCTCCTTACAGATGTCAGCAATTTGTTGAACGGGTTGAACGGAACCCACCTCATTGTTAGCCGTCATAATGGAAACCAGTTCCGTATTTTCATTGATGGCGTCACGGAGGTCAGCGAGGTCGATAAATCCGTTTTCATCGACCGTCAGATACGTTACGGTTGCAGCTCCCTGAGCCTCAAGAGCCTGACAGGTTTCGAGGACGGAGGGATGTTCGATTTGGCTTGTGATAATTCCCGGAGTGGTCCCGTTAACTTGTTTTGTGCTTCCATTCAGGGCAAGGTTGTTTGCTTCTGTGGCACAGGAAACGAAAACAATTTCGGCCGGTGAATCCGCATTAATGGCCTCGGCGGCGGTGGCTCGTGCTTCATCAAGAGCCGTTTTGGCGTCTCGGCCTTTCTGGTGCACGCTGGACGGATTTCCATACCGTTCCTCGAAGAATGGCTGAATCGTTTCCAGCACCTCCGGGTAGGGGCGGGTGGTTGCATTGTTGTCGAGGTAAATAATACGTTCGGTCATGGGACATGATTATAATTGAGCGGAAATACCGGGACGAGGGGGCTGCAGGATCTCGTTCCGATTTTCCTCACCCAGTGGGTGATCACAGTCTACATTCAGATGGGATCGTCCAACAGGAGATCGCGGACTTCAACACGTTTTAATCGATTTTATTTCAAACTGATCGCACAATCAGGAAAGGTTCATGTGGAACCAGAAGATTGTCAAGTATCGCGTATTCAATTATAATATTCAACTCTGATTCAAATTGATGGGTCGGAGCCCAATCAAACCCATTTTGTTCCTTGATTCGATTGAGGATCCTCCGATGAAAGACTGGATGTCCATTACCATTGCGTTTCTGGGGGGTCTTGCGGTGGCGCTGATAACCTTTCTGGTTTTTCAGTCCACCGGTGATCCTCACAAGAAGAACGAGAGGCAGAATTCCGCCGGGGCCTCAACGAAAAAAACGTCACCGAAACCGGCCGCGAACGAGTCGCATACGACCGAATCCGATTCAGCAACCAGTACGAAGACGGCCGCGTCCGGCACGACGAACAGTAGGCGGGAAAGTAATTCGAAGGATGGCTGGAGTAAGAAAGCGAAGAAACAAAAACTTCCCCGCCTTTTATTTTTTTCCATTCCCACGTGACCGCACTGCCAGGAAATTGAGGACATCGTGAATGGCCTCAGACCTGAATATGCCGGTAAGATTCGGATGGAAATTGTTTCAACGGAATCGAAACGTGGAAAAAAAGCTCCAGAGTTGTATGATATGCACCACGGGATCCTGATTTTTAACCGGGAAGGCGAAATTTACTGGCGAAAGCCCGGTCATGATATCAGTCGACGTGAAATCGTGAATCATCTTGAAGGGGTGTTAAAACAGGAACAATGAGTGTTTTTAACGGACCGTTACGGAACTTCATTTCATGCTCTCTCCCGATTGTGGTCTTTAGTTTTCTCATAACGGCCTGCGGCCCGTCGAATCCGGATCACACAAAAGCCCCCGAGCAGGAGGACGGTTCAACCAGGGCTTCTTCCGAGAAGCAAAATGCGTCCGAAGAGAGCTCCACGAAATCCGAAGAGACTTCGACAGGCAGCCCTACCGTTGGTTCCAGTAAACCTACCCTGGTCTACTATCGTATGCCCGGTTGACCGTTCTGCAAACAGGTTGAGACCATCGTGAATGGTCTCCGGAAAAATGAAAAATTCAGCGACCGTTTGAATTTTGAAATTGTCTCGACCGAGACCGAACGTGGTCAGACCGAACCGAAAGAGTATGACCTCGGTCGACACGGTATGGTGATCCTGGGACCCGATCAAAACGTGCTCTGGAAACAGGGGGGGCACAAGATGGATAAAAAGCAGATCGTGTCCGGAATCGAAACAAGCCTGGAAAAGATCTCAAGCGGGTCGTGATTGTTTCTACACGAAAAAACACATTTATTTCCCGGTGAAGGTCAAGGAAGTTTGAGGAAGAGCCGATGATGTCGTAAGTACATCGGGGATGACGAGTGACACGGTTTCATGCGGTGAATCGGTCCATCCGTTCGGATACGGCAGAACCGGTCCGGGTGAGGCGTCTTGATTCTACGGCAGAACGTTTGTGATCTGTTCCGCCGACTTGAACACCCGGCTTGCTCCCGCTTCTTTTAGTACCGGTCGAATTCGGTCCATCGTTTCTTCAGGTGGCACCACCCCCACGGCGAGCACACCTGCTTCAGAGGCCGCTTCCATATCGTCCGGCGTGTCTCCGACCAGCCAGGCCAGGTTCGTTTCGAGTAGGTCGAGACATCGAAGTACGGGTTCCGGATCAGGTTTGACGTGTTTCACGTCATCCATGCTTATCAGTCCGTCAATGTATACGTCGATCTCGTTCGTCTTTAGAAAGCGATTCGCATCACGCCGGGGGCGTCCGGTAACGATGCCCAGAGTGTACCGGTTGGAGAGTCCGGCCAGCCATTCGGGATTCACAAGCAGCTTTTCGTCTTCATGGAAACCTGGTCGGTCTTCGGTACCGTGGTAGAGACGTTCGAATTCCTCCGTCACTTCTTCCAGGTTGACGGACGTTCCCTGCTCTTCGATCAACCTCCGTGTCAGGACCCAATCATTATTGGCATTCCCCTCCCGTTTGGCCTCCGCAATTTCGCCGAGGGTCACGTCCACACCGAAAGAGGCGGCCGTCTCTCGTATCGCAAGGCGATAGGAACCGGATACGTCAGCCAGGACGCCGTCCAGATCAAAGAGAAGGGCGCTGGGGGAAAAGATTGTTTTGAGGGCGTGAATGAGGGGATTCAGCTGATCCCGATCCGGCGGTGCGGGCAGGCAAAGAATGGAGTTCGAGCCGTGGTCCTCCGACTGTTGCCGGTGAACGGAGATGCCGAATCCGTTGAGGGCGTCTTCGACCCATTGCGGGTGCTCCGGATCGAAACGAATGAAGTCGGCCTCCGGGGAAAGTGGATTGGCGTCCAGTTTTTCGAGTAGATCCGTGATCCGTGATTGCTCGGACGGAGTCCATTTGCTCACGTCATTCATGGTGGTTCATGAAGGAGAAACGGGGAGGGGTTATGTGATAAGCTGGGATAGCTCCGATACCACGACGTCCGTACCCCCTTTCTGCTTGATCCGGGGCACGAGTCGTGGAAGCTTCTTACGCTGGACGGCTGCTTTAACGGCATATCCTTTTTCATCGTGAAGCGAGGAAACCGTTGGTTTCCGCATGGCCGGCAGGACGTCAATGATTTCATCCAGGTTCTCCTGGCTGACATTGACTTCGACCATCACACGTTTCCGGGCTTCCAGGACGGATTGAAGCAAAATAACGAAGCGGTTGATCACATCACGTTTATCGGGTTGATCAAGCACACCGGGACAGGCGTAGAGGCA
>CAZSFH010000074.1:5332-12035 GCA_964606115.1 uncultured Planctomycetia bacterium
CGAACACCTCAAGGTTATTGGCCCGGAGCGTAGCTCCTGTTTCAGTCACGTCCACGATACAATCGGCGTCCTCCGGCGGATACACTTCCGTTGCTCCATAGGAAGGAAGGAAAGAGGCGTTCAAGTCATTCTCGTCGATCCAGTTTTTGGTGATTCGTTCGAATTCAGAAGCGACCACACAGGGACGATCGGGGAGGGACCCATCTTCAAGAACGGAAGGAGGAGCCGCGGCGACGAGTCGGACGGGGTCCAGTTCCGTGTCCAGTAGCAGTTCCAGATCCGCGTCCAGCTCTTCCACCCAATCTGCACCCGTGAACCCGATTTCACGGGCTCCCATATCCAGCATCTGGACAATGCTCTGCGGTTTCAGGATCTTCACCTCGTATTCCGGCAGGGAGAATGAGGGACGGTAATCCCGTGAGTGCTGGTGCACACGAATCCCCGCGTCGGACAGAAGCTCAAACACGGAGTCCTGAATATGTCCTTTGGGGAGGGCGAGTCGAATTTTTTCGTCCAGGTCATTCATAAATGTTTACAAATCGTATCAGCAACGGCTTCTCGGTTTCAAGGTTCGATATCCGTCCATGCGTTGTGGGCGATTTAGTCGAACCGGGTCCGGTCAAAGAAATATGAAAACATTGCGGAACGAGACCTCAGCGGATATAATGAAAGTGAATCATCTTAAAATTGTTCTCTCAGGAGACGGCTGAAAAACCCCCGCTTCGTCCATAAAATGCAATTGGGTTCTCCGTAGTGCGTGGATTCGGAAGCGATGTCGAAAGCGTATCGGCAAGAATCCGCAATCGCCTGCGGCGGACTCCGCGCTCTTCGGCGTAACTCGTTTCGCTGACGTTGCGGATTTCTCGCGTTGTCATGTTAGGTGGCGGGTTATTTTCCACGAGCAATGGCCGTGTGCTCGACCGAGACCATTTCTTTGTAAGGAGATTCGAGACCGATGAGGGAAACGATGTTTGATCGTTCACCGGTAAAAGTGGAGATCATAACCCGAAACGACCCCGATCAAGCCTGTTTGGCTTTCTCTGGAAACTGGAGCAAACTCACGGGGGCTCATCATGAGGCCGATGAGTTGATCGAACGTGTGAAAAATCAATCATGCACCCGGATGTTGCTCGATCTAAATGATCTGGAGGATGTAAACTCCAAATTTATTTCCATGCTTGTCCTGCTGCTTGAATCGGAAAAGGAGGTATCGTTGAAATCTCCATCTCGGTTCCTTGAGGACCTGCTGGAAATGGTGGGTATCAAGGATGAGTTTCGAGAATTTGACGATCGGAGTGCGTTTTTTGATGTGGCCACCGCCGATACCGGTCAAGCCAAATGACCTCCTACACTCATCGTGAAGAGCGTTTTTGAACCGTCTCCTGGAGATATCGATCGGATCTCGAAAGGTATTGCAGAGAGCGTATCAGATGAATCAGCGAAATCAAGCCGGTCCCCTTGATGGAGAGCTTCGTGAGGAGATGGTGGAAGAAGATGAGCGTTTTCATATTCAGGTGGGGGCCCGGGGAAAACTGTGTCCGTTCTGTATGAGTCTGGTTCCTCAGAACACGAATCTTCTCCAGCACGCCAGAGCAGTCTGTTCGGGATATGACGGGGCCGGTACGGACCTTCCCTCCATCGAAAAGATGCACCAGCACCGCGAACGAATCCTGATCCGTTCCCGGCTCGAAAGCGATCCTGCCTGGAAAGTGTTTGATCGGAACCGGCAGTGGTATTGTCCGTATTGCGCGGGGAACACGGGCATTACCCGGTCCGAGGAAACGGCGGATCTGGAATCATTGACGTCCGAGGTCCTGGATCATCTTCGGCGGTGTCATGAATATTCGGCACCTGATGATCCGACTCGACCGACGCGGGAGATCAAAGAGGCCGCGGAGAAAACGGATCGTGAAAATGTATTGAAAGGGAAGATTAAAGGACGAATCCAGCGTGAAAAGGAGGAATACATACAGAGTACGCCCGATGGAAAATGGATCTGTCCATATTGCGCGGAGATTATGGAGAATATTCAAGTGGGGACCGAAGTACTTCTGAAAGAAAGTGCGCCGTCCCAGATCGCCTCACACCTTGCTCATTCCTGTGAACCGTTTCAGAACGATGATTCCATGGTACCGGTTTCCGAACTGAAGAAGGTCAGCGAGAAGTATCGGAAAGAGCGGGAAGAAGCCGATGATGAACATGTTGATCAGCATCCGGCGGAAACAGATCAGGTTCAACAGCTAGCTCAGGAACTCAGTGCTCTTCAGGATGAAATGGATGAGAACCGGAAAATCAAGCAAGGTCTGGAAGATGCCGGTCAGGTGCAGAAAGGGTTAATGCCGGAGGAAATTCCGGAACTCGGGCCATTTGAACTCGGAACACATTACCGGCCGAGTTCTCATCTGGGTGGAGATTTTTACGATATCGTGAAGCTCGATGAGCAGCATGTTGGTTTCGCGCTTGGGGACGTTGCGGGTCACGGAGTCGACTCGGCTCTGATCATGGGATTGACAAAAAAATCGGTCAATATACGTTCCGAGGAGTCCTTATCTCCAAAAGAAGTTTTGAGCAATGTAAACGTGGATATTCTGCCCGAGGTAAACTCCTCTCTTTTTGTAACCTGCATTTATGGGGTTCTTAACATTGAAACGGGCACCGTTCGGTTTGCGAGAGCAGGTCACAATTACTCCCTTCTATTTAAGTCGAAGATGGAAAAAGTGGCCAAAGTGGATTCGAAAGGAATGGGACTCGGGATTGTCGGTCCGGATCAATTCGATCAAAAAGTTGAGAACACGAGTTTCCGTCTGGAGGAAGGGGATATTCTGTTTAATTACACCGACGGTCTGGTGGAGGGGGTCAACGACGAAAATGAAGAGTTTGGAATAAAGCGGGTTGCTAAATGCCTTCGATCATACGGGGTCAACGCGGACGCCCAGGAACTTGTTGAAAATACGGTGGATGTGTTCCATAAATTTATCGGAGAGAAAGGACAGGAGGATGATCTTACGGTGTTTGCTATCCGCCATTCATCCTGATCGATCAGATGGAGTTTGTTTAATGGCAAACAAAATGGACGTTGTCGCGGCCCTGATTTCGGACGGTCGGAGGTATCTGGTTTCTCGGCGTCCTGAGGAGAAACACCTCGGAGGTTTCTGGGAGTTCCCCGGTGGAAAACCCGAGGAGGAGGAAACGGACGCGGAGGCGCTTCGCCGTGAGCTCAGGGAGGAACTTCGTCTTCAGGTCGCCGTCGGCGAACGCTTGCTTTCCGTCGAGCATCAGTATGAAGACCGAACGGTTCAACTTCATTTTTATAGCTGTCGCCGGGTTCCCGAGGATCAACAGCCCGTCTCCGTGGAATGTTCAAACTTCAAATGGGTCCAACCTCAAGACATGAAGAGCATGAAATTTCCCCCGGCGGATGAGACGTTGATTCAGACGCTGTGTGATCGGGAGGACCGACGTTTTACCGGGAATCCTGAATGATATGACGGTATTTCGTTACATCCTTTCCGAGACGGGCCGCCTGTTTCTGTTTATTTTCGTGTGTCTGTTTCTGGTTGTGCTGATGGGGTTCAGCCTCCAGCAGATGCACAAGATTGGAGGCGGGGTCGTATTGCTAAAAACGGTGCTCCCGTTCCTGATCGGATACGTCAGTACCTACACAGCTCCCGTCGCTCTTCTCCTGGCCGCGGTCATCGTGTACCAACGAATGGCTCGTGACCAGGAGCTTACGGCCCTCCAGGCGGCCGGTTTTTCAAAAGTCTATCTGGCTCGGCCGGTGCTGCTGCTGGCGACGGTGCTCAGTCTCGTGTTGCTTTACGTGAACTTTGTCATCATCCCCGAAAGTCGTTACGCCCGGGAAAATTTTGAGGTCCGGGAGCTCGAACAACTTCTGGCCTCCTCCACTCAGAACCGGAACTCGATTCAATTACAAAATACAATTTTCCGTTACGAGTCCATCCGAGAGGGACATCTTCAGAATGTCCATGTCGTGGAACTTACGAAGGAAGGACGTCCGTCCCGGTGGTTCGCTGCAAACAGGGGGCAGTTTCTTCAGCTACCAAATCTGAAGGATCCAATGCTTAAGTTTCAGCTGGAGGGGGTTACCGTGACGTACTGGGAGAGCCAGGAGTCGTTAAAGCAGACACAGGTCATGCGGTTTAAAAAGGACGAGCCGTTTGTGTATAGCCGGGATATGAGTGAGGAAATTGGTCTGGAAAAAAAAGAAATTGAGGCGATGACCCTGTCGGATTTATATACAATCGCCCGGCTGGACGATCCCCCGTTTCCCCTGAAAGATTATCCCGAACAGCGGATACGAGTGGAAATTAATCGTCGCGTATCCCTTTCGCTGGCACCGGTCGCGTTTATGTTTTTATGTGTTCCCCTTGCGATGCTCGGGAAAGATCAAAGTCGAGCGGGGGGGGTCAGCCTGATCGTTCTTCCGGCGCTGGTTCTTTTCTATCCGGCGCATCTGTTTGCCGTTAAGGTTGGTGAGACGACGTCGATCATTCCGTCGTTGTTGTTCTGGCCCCCGCTTCTTCTGTTTTCAGTTATTGGGTACGTGTTTATACATCGGGGGAATTGATTCCATGCTGTTCACCCTCCATAAATACGTGACCCGGACCATGCTTGGTTCCCTTGCTTTCTGTGTAGCTATTATTATCGGGCTTACGGTTCTTCTTGACTTCGTTCAGCGGGTGGATGATTTTTCCACATTGCTTCAGAATACGACGGTTACCTGGCGGTTCATTGTATTGTTTTACGTCATTCGCCTGCCGATGTTCACCAGCTGGCTGGCTCCTGTCATTTTGCTTTCGGCAACGGGCGTAACAGTGATTCGTATGAATCGAAACAACGAGATGATTCCGTTTTTGATGTCCGGCATCTCCACGCACCAGCTGCTGATACCTCTGTATCTTATTTTCGTGGCCGGAGCGGTGGCCGTGTTTTCGATGCAGGAGTGGGTGCTTCCATCTCTATCCAGCCGCCTGGCCATGACCAAGAAGAGGTTAAAAGAAGGGCGTAAAAAAGATGATGTGCTGGCCGTGGATAAGTCGGGGACATTTGTGCAGAGTTCCGTTATGGATATGCAGCGGAACGTTCTGAAAGATGTGACGCTTCTGTCGTTCAAGGAAAGCAAACTGAAACGAATTGTCACCGCCGATCGGGCTCAGTGGCGAGCGGAGGATTCCCTATGGGTCTTGAGTAACGGGCGGGTGACGAAATACGATAAAGAGGGGTTCCGGGTTGGTGCTCCCGAATCGTTTGGGACGGACGGATTGGAGTGGAACACGGAGCTTTCGCCGGAACGAATTATTACGCGAAAAGAAACCATGCAGTTCCACCGGCTGACGGAGCTACTGGATATGATCGATAAATGGCCTTACCTCGCGTCGATTCGGATGAATTTTCATTCACGTCTTCTAAATCCCGTTATTGTGCTGCTTCTTCCTCTAATTTCAATACCTATTTTTCTGCGGCGGGGCATCCGTAGCTACCTGATCGGAAGCATTTTGATTGCCGGGCTTGCTGTTGGTTACTATCTCCTTCAAATGGTGTTTATGCAGCTCGGGAACGGGGGGGTTCTTCATCCGGTTCCCGCAAGCTGGATCCCGGTGGTGCTTGCGATATCGCTTCTGTGTTATCTGATGGATGATTTGATGACGTAACGTGTTTTATCTTCTCAACCCGGAGAGAATAACCATGAACATGAAAAGAGAATTCGAAGGGTTTATTGATTCCCTTCAGGGTGACATCTGTTCGACCTTTGAGGACCTGGATGGTGAGGCGTCCTTTCAGGAGGACCACTGGCAGCGAGATGGCGGGGGAGGGGGCACGACACGTATGATCGAAAATGGGGAGCTATTTGAGAAAGGAGGGGTAAACACCTCCCGGGTTCACGGTGATCTTCCTGATCCGATTCGAAAACAGTTTGAGGTGGACGACGATCAATTTTACGCCGCGGGTCTATCGCTGGTCATGCATCCTGAAAGCCCGATGGTTCCCACGGTCCATGCCAACTTCCGGTATTTCGAGCTTTACGAAGATGAAGTTGGGGGGGCACGGAGCGATGCTTGGTTCGGCGGGGGGATTGATCTCACACCGTATTACCTCTGGGAGGAGGATGCCGTCGACTTTCACTCGACCCTCAAACAGGCCTGTGATCCCCATGGAAAGGACCTTTACCCACGGTTCAAACGTGCCTGTGATAATTACTTTTATCTGGATCACCGGAATGAGGCTCGGGGGATTGGCGGGTTGTTTTTTGATTATCTCCGGGAAAGTGAGGAGCGATCTCTGGAGGACTGGCATCAGTTCACGACCGATGTCGGGGACATGTTTCTGGAGTCTTACGTGCCCATCGTCCGGCGACGCCGTAATGAATCATATTCTGATCGTCATCGATATTTTCAGGAACTTCAGCGAGGGCGTTACGTGGAATTTAATCTCGTTTACGATCGGGGGACCTTGTTTGGATTGAAAACCGAAGGGCGGACGGAGTCGATTCTGATGAGTATGCCTCCTCGCGTACGCTGGGATTACGATGTGGATCCTGAAGAGGGCAGTCGTGAGGAGGAATTGAAGGAGGTGCTTAAAAATCCGCGGGACTGGGTGTAAGGCGGGATCGTCTTTTCAGCAGTCATGCTAGGAGACTGCTGAAAAACCCCCGCTTCGTCAGTAGAATGCAATTGGGTTCTCC
>CAZSFH010000075.1:0-11881 GCA_964606115.1 uncultured Planctomycetia bacterium
ACGGCATCGCCTGCGGCGGACTCCGCGCTCTTCGACGCAACTCGTTTCGCTGACGGCGCGGGGGTTTTTCAGCAGCCTCCTAGCGTTATGTTATACGATTGATCTCTGTATTGAAATGTTTCAGCCGTCTCCCGCGAGGGTAATTCCTTCTTTCACTAATGGTCATAACCCTGTAAAATCTACTCTCATGACCAATGGGAACTGATCTATAAGGCTGCTGAAAAATCCCCGCTTTAACAGTAGAATGCAATTCTTTTCACCAGAATGCCTGATCCATCACCTTCATCAGCCGATTTTTTTCTGCTCGGCGCGCGGAAAGCCGGTTCTTCCTTCCTTTACGATATTCTCCGGAAGCACCCGGACGTCTGTATGTCCGACCCGAAGGAACCGCTTTTTTTTGAGGCGGAGTACGAGAAAGGTCTTACCTATTATCAGAAAACCTACTTTTCGCACCACGCGGGTGAACCGCTGAAAGGAGATGCCTGTAACCGAAACCTGTTCGTGCCGTTTGTGCCGGAACGCATTCATGCGACGAATCCGAACGCAAAAGGGATCGTCTGCCTGCGAGATCCCGTCGATCGCGCGTACTCGCACTGGTGGGATCACCGATCGGTGGGCTTTGAACCCCTTTCGTTCGAGAACGCGATCCGATCGAACCTGAACCGGCTGGATCGTGGAATCGACTTCAGCGGAGAGGAAGGTAAAACACGCTGGCGCGAAAATATCCTGCGACGGTATCGAAAAAAAATTGACCTGAGATACTACGTGGACGCGGGGTATTAGCTGAAACGCTACTTCGACCTCTTTCCCCGGGACCGGTTCTATATTTTTCTGCTGGACGAGTTGAAAACGGACGCGGCGTCGGTGATTGACGACCTCTGGTCGTTTCTCGGGACGTCTCAAGACCGGGTCTCGCTGTCGGAACGGGACCTCGACCCGCGACACGTGCGACTCGGCAAACTCGGCGCCATGGTCGGCACCGTCTCCCATTACCTGGGATTCTCCGCGATGGCACCGGAATGGATCAAGGAGGTGGTCCGTTCCAACCTCAAAAAACTGGGTGACAAAGGCCCTCCCATGAACCCGGAGGTCGAACGAAAACTGCGCGAGCATTACGCGCCGTACAACCGGGCGTTGATCGATCTCCTGCCGGAATACGAATCACGAATTCAATCATGGGGAATTGACGGAAGCGGTGAAACCCTGTGACCGGAACGCCGTTTGACAAACGTCGCGGGCCCAATTCCTGGACGGAGGCCATTTGAATTTATCGGCGGAAAAGCCGACATTACATTCGATCCGTCCCGATGCTCCGTCCTTCATGTTTCTTCATCCGTTTCTCCACCGTGTTTCAAAACGTAAGGGCCGCCCTTTACAACTTCCGAAAAATTCTCTCGTTCTTCGAGGGGGCGTACCGACCGATCATCGTCGTCTTTTCCGTAACGGGTCTTTACACCCTGTTCGAGGGGATCGGGATTGCCTCCCTCATTCCGCTTTTTTACAAAATGTCGGACCGTCAATCCGGATCCGGCGGGCGCTTCTCGGAAATCGTGGATCGACTCTTTGAATACCTCCCCTTCCCGCTGACCCCGGAAAACCTGCTGATCTTTATCCTGGTTCTTTTTCTGCTGAAAGCCCTTCTTCATTTTCTGTCCCGCTACCTGCAGAGCCGGTTTCTGCTGGCCTACGTCCGGGACCTGCGATCGAGACTGGTGCGGGGACTGTTTCGAACGAACTGGGAATTTTTTATGAGCCGGAAAAAGGGAGAGCTCATGAACGACGTCATCAGTCTCCCCACCTCCGTTCGCAACATGTTGAGAACCCTGTTCAACACACTGGTCAACGTCTCGTCCTCCCTGGTCTACCTCGCGGTCGCCCTGACCATTTCCCCACTTGTCACCGCGCTCGCGCTGGGGGTGGTTGCCGTGGCGGCCGCTGCTCTTCTTCCGCTCGCACGCTGGTCGCGAGAGGAGGGAAAACGAAAAGTCGAAGCACGCCAGAAACTTTCGGACTACATCCAGCAGTTTCTATCCGTCTTCAAAGAACTCCGCTCGTCGGTGAGTTACCAGCGCGCCATCGATCAGTCGGAACAGCAGATCGAGGCCTCGTACCGCGCTCAGCTTTCGGCACGGACCATCTATCACACATCGGTCGTCGGCATCACGCTGTTTGCCGAATTGTCCGCGATCGCGTTTCTTTTTATCAGTTACTCAAGTTTCCAGATCGGTATTGCCGAAGCCGGGGTGTTGGTCGTGCTGCTCTGGCGAATTATCAACCGCGCCAACAACATCCGAGACTTTCAAAAGGTCGCCGAAACCATGCCGGCTCTGGACGTGATTCGCGAACGCCTGGAGCAATTTCGAACCCACGAAACCTCCTTTCCCTCCGTCCAGGACCGATACAACTTCCGGAACCAAATTGAATTTGAGAAGGTCTCCTACCGGTATCCAGTGGAACGATCGAACGATGAAGAAGTGTCCGTAAAACATCTTTCGTTCCAAATTCCGAAAGGTGCCATGATCGGGCTGGCGGGTGAGTCCGGTTCCGGCAAATCGACCATCATTAATCTGCTCCTGGGACTGGCGAAGCCACAGACCGGGATCATCCGCGTTGACGGAACCCCCCTTGAGGAACTGAACCTGGCCGAGTGGCGAAATGCCATCGGGTACGTTCCACAGAGCGTGACGCTCCTGAACGATACCATCCAAAACAACATCCGCTTTTACCGGGACCTTTCGGACGAACAGATTCAGAACGCGGCCCGCCAGGCACAGGCTCACGAGTTTATCACGGAAAAAAAGAAGGGGTACCAGACCATCGTGGGAGAGGAAGGAGTCCGGCTATCCGGCGGTGAAAAACAACGAATTGCTCTCGCCTCGGCCCTCGCCGGTGATCCGCAGATTCTGATCCTGGACGAAGCCACCAGTGAACTGGATTCGATTTCCGAGGAAAAAATCAAACAGGTGATTGATCGAATGAAAGGTGAACGAACTGTCATCGCCATCGCACATCGAATTTCTACTATACTGGACGCGGACCGGATCCTCGTGCTCGACGGCGGCGAAATCACCGAACGGGGAACCCGGGACGAACTACTCGAGCGAAATGAGGCGTTCGCGGAGCTTTACAACCGTCAGATGGAAGAACGCTGATGCTCAAGCTTCTCTTCGAACGAAATTTCGGGTCCCTGAACGTGGCACAGTTCGTGACCGCGTTCAACGACAATGCCCTGAAACAGCTGTACATGCTGATGACGGTCCGGCTGGTGATGGAATCGGGCGGCTCGGCCGGTTACGAACACCAGGCGTACGCCACGGCCCTGTTTTCCATTCCCTTTATTTTATTTTCCGGATTCGCGGGTCGCCTCTCGGATCGCATCAGCAAACAGAGGGTCATCGTTTACACGAAATTCGCGGAAATCCTGATCATGGCGATCGCCGCACTTGGTCTCCTGTACAAGAACCTGAACGTCCTCCTGGTCGCCATGTTTCTCCTCTCGCTCCAGAGCACGTTCTTCAGTCCGTCCAAATATGGGATCATGCCGGAGATGCTGCCGAAAACGAAACTGTCGGCCGCCAATGGCCTGCTTCAAACCACCGGGTACCTCGCGATTCTCATCGGAACGGCCTCCTCCGGGTTGATGCTCCAATTTTTTGAAGCGGAACAGGTGATCGGTGCGGTGCTCGTGTGCATGGCGTTTCTGGGCTGGTCGAGCAGCTTGATCCTGGAACCGCGGACCCCCGCGGATCCCGAAAAACCCCTGTTCGGGAGATATCCGTTCGAAAACATCGTTTCATCCCTCTCCTGGATCGTCCGTCGACGGGATTTAATGGTCTCGATACTCGGGTTCGCCTACGTCTGGTTCGCCGGTTCCATCCTGCTGTTCAACATCAATGTATACGGAATGGATACACTCCGTCTCGGGGAGGCCCTCACGAGCCTGTTGACCGTCATTCTTTCGCTTGGACTTGCGGCAGGTTGCCTGCTCGCCGGTAAACTTTCCGGAGACCGGATCGAATCCGGCATGATCCCGATCGGCTCTACCGGTATGGGAACGGCCCTCCTTCTTTTCGCCGTCCGCCCCGACAGCACGATTCTTACGGTCGGGTTGCTGATCGTGATCGGCCTGTTCGGCGGCGCGTTCCTGATCCCGCTTCAGACGCTCATTCAGGAACTTCCAGAACCCGGAGAGAAGGGAGAAGCCCTCGGTGTAGCAAACGTCGTAACCTTTGTTGGTGTACTGTGCGCGTCCGGGGTTTACTACGTGGCGGAAGGAATGGTGGGCATGACCGCCCTCCAGATCATGGCGTCGCTGGGATTGCTAACGGTGGGGGTCGGTCTGTTGATCGTCGCGTCGGTGCCCCGATTCTTCGTTCGGTTTATCCTCTTCTGCCTTGCCAGATTCCGGTACAGAATCTCCACCGAACACCGTGACCGGGTCCCCGAACACGAGGCCACCCTGCTCTTTGCCCGTCCGGGCTCCCCTCTGGACCCGCTGATTATTGAATATGTCATCGACCGGCCGCTCCGCTTCGTGCTTCCTGCATCAACGGAGAAAACCGGATTCCCCGCCTCACTCCTGGACATGATGAACGTCGTTCGAATCGACGACGTGTCGCTTGAGCAGGCAGTCGATGAAGCAGCGTCCTCGCTGGATCAACAGGAAACGGTCTGCGTGATCCTGGAACCGGACCAGGACGTCACGCAACGCTTTCTGAAACAGTGCGAGAATAAATTTGTCGGCGTGGACAAAATCATCCCGATACAGGTGACCGGAACGGGGAAGGATACAATCCCGGATGATTTGAACAGAACAGGAGGATTCCTTCGACACCCGGTCCACCTCACGTTTCAGGAACCCATTGAAACGCCCATCACCCCCGAACAGCTGCGGGAATTATGGACTATCCATCAGGATCGATGAACGGACGTTAGAAACGGCGTTTGATGCCGAAGATGAAATACCAGGCGTCATGATCATCATCGAACTCCACCGTCGTTCCAGAAGCCGTGGTCCCTTCGATGTCCGGATCATTCAGAACTCTCCAGACTTCTCCGAAGATGTACCAGTGCCGCCATCGATCCTCGAGCGGATCGGGCTTTCCGAGGTGGGTTTCAAGACCCAGCACACCGGTCCAGCCAAAATCCCCTTCAAAATCCCTATCCGCAAGCGTGGAGTCATTTTCTATGGAAGAACTGCTAAACGCAATGTAGTTCGGCCCGGCACCGATGTACGGTCGAAGCGGAGTGTCTTTCGTGAAATTCACTTTCACAAGGGCATGACCGTAGGTTTCATTGACGTCCACATCCGGTTCTGTCCCGTCGGCAATGATATTGTAATCGGTCTCCGACTGAATTCCTCCCAGCTCCAGCGAGACGTAATCCCAGAGGTGAACCGAACCGGAAAGACCGGCTCCGTACGAATTGTCGATCTCGCTTGAGTCCGGACTCTGGAGCCCCGCGTGTCCGTGAAGCGCCCACGGATGATCCGTCGGATTGGGTCCCGCGTAACAGGCAAAAAGAAACGGCAGGGAGACAAACAACAAAGCAATAACCAGTTTCCTTGTCATAAATTCGATTCCCCCGAGATATCAATCCGCAATGCATTGCGAAACAGGCGCTCGTTTTCACCCAGATCACGAGCGTTTCCCGGACGATTCCGTGACACGTGAACGGTAAAACATGTTCCCGTCGCATCGACGGGATCCGAACGCGTCCGGAACCGACCGATGGAGACGCTAAATCGCCCTAAAGTCCGGACCAAACCGGACCCGGACACAACGTCCCGCAAATTTCGCGATCCATGTTAAGCAAGAGCTGTTCAGATATCAAGTGTTTTTTTAAAGAGTCAAAGAAACCTGAACGGAGTATTCTTCACGATAAAATTGAAAAACTGTTGAAAGTCAGATAGTCTCTATTTTATAAGGTCGTCCGATATCGGGTTCCTTCAACTCAATCGCCGTTCCGGCCTATGTCGAATAACGCCAACGACGGAGGCGCTCCCTCCGTAGAAGAGAAACCGTACCGCATTGTATTCGAGGGAACTCATTGTATCGGTACGGGGGAATGCGCACAGGTCTCGTCGAACTGGGAAATGGACCTGAGCACCGGAAAAGCACGGGCGAAATCCCAGTTCCTCAGCGAGCGGGAGCTGGAGGAAAACCTGGAAGCGGCCCGGCGGTGTCCCGCCCGGAACGGTCTGGGGGTCATCCACATCGTCGACCGCCGGACGAACGATGAAATATATCCCGACCCGGAAGGCGACGGAACCCTGTCCCTCGCGAACTGAACCCGTAACCAGCATTTCTTGATCTCACCCGAAAGGCCGATGACTCCAAGGAAACTCCTCTTGATCACTCCGCTGTTCGCCTGTTTGCTGATGATCCACTGTGAAGACTCCTCTACCGGTTCCTCCATTGGATCGAATCAAACCCATCCTGCTCCTCCCGAGAAAGAAAAGAAGAAGCCATCCGATCAAAAGGCGAACTCTTCCGATAACAAATCCCGGTCAAAAGAAAAATCGGATGAAGACCAGAAACGACATCCCGCCCTTCTCGATCCGTCGAAGGCGGACGAAAAAGCTCCCGGTACGTTCCGGGTTCAAATGAAAACCACGAAAGGAACGTTTGTCATCAGGGCCCACCGTGAGTGGTCCCCGCACGGCGTTGATCGGTTTTACAATCTCGTCAAAATCGGCTACTTCCGGGACGTTGCCTTTTTTCGCGTGATCGACAAATTTATGGCCCAGTTCGGGATACACGGAGACCCGGAGGTCAACAGCGCCTGGCGAAAAGCGACCATCCCGGACGACCCCGTCAAAAAATCGAACAGGCGCGGGTTCGTCACGTTCGCCAAAACCCGTGCTCCCAACTCCCGTTCCACCCAGCTTTTCATTAATTACAAAGACAACTCCATGCTCGATAACCGCGGGTTCGCCCCGATTGGAAAAGTGGTCAAGGGCATGAACGTGGTGGACAAACTCCACGCCGGATACGGCGAGGGCGCGCCGCGCGGAAACGGGCCCAGCCAGGCCAAACTTCAGAAGAGGGGGAACAAGTACCTCAAAAAGAATTTCCCGAAATTGGACTACATCAAGAAAGCAACGATCCTGGAAAACGACAAAAACCAATAACAGGATTGCCCCTGACGCTTACACGCATCAACCCGGCCGCCGGATATCACCCCTTGTTGATCCCCGCCTAAACCAATCTACCTTGAATCACCGCCACCGACCCCTTACAATTTAACTTCAAATAGTTAAATATCTAATTTAAGGGTATTGTACTCCATGGCGACCAGCTACGACGGGACCGACCGGGAAGAACGGGCGTTGAACCTGTTGATCCATTTCCGACGAGCCGCTCAGTCGCTGCGGGAACGCTGTGGAACGTACCGGGAGGCCGGTCTGACCGCAAGCCAGTTCGGAACCCTGGACGCCGTCTATCACCTCGGCCCCATGCACCAGAAGGAAATTGGTCGAAAAATCCTGAAAACAGAGGCCAACATGACAACGGTCATCGACAACCTCGAGGAACGGGATCTGGTCGAGAGAACTCGCGACCCCGACGACCGGCGGTGTTTTAACATCTCCCTGACAAACCAGGGGACGGAACTGTTTGAATCTATCTTCTCGGACCACGTCGACCGCGTCGTCGACGTCTTTGACGTTCTGACCCCGGACGAACAGAAGACACTCTCCCGGCTCTGCAAAAAACTTGGAACAACGTCCCCCGATAATCCCGACGGATCATGAGCTGTGTCCCGGAGACCTCGGAAAAACGACGATCCGGCACCGCCGACTCCCGGTTGTTCGGATTCAAAGCGAGCCGCGGGTCGCTCCGTCAACCCCCCTCCTCGAAAGCTTCGACCATTTCGTCCAACCGTATGTCATCCAATGATCATCGAGGTATCCCATGAGCAACTTCTCGAGAAGCTCCCTGCTTCTGCTCGGACGCATTTCCGTCTCGCTGATTTTTCTGATGAGCGCCGTGAACAAAATCATGAACTTTCAGGGAACCGCCGAGCAAATTGCCGACAAGGGGCTGCCCGCGGCCGCGATCTTCGCCGGCGGCGCCATCGTCCTGGAACTGGTCGGAAGCGTGCTGGTAATCACCGGATTTAAATCCCGCTACGGGGCCTGGCTGTTGATTCTGTTTCTGGTGCCGACCACGGTCGTCATGCATAATTTCTGGGCGTTTGAAGGCAAACAGATGGAGAAAGAAATGATTAATTTCATGAAAAACCTGTCGATCCTCGGCGGGCTGTTCGTGCTGACCGCCGTCCGCCCCGGATCCTTTTCCATCTTCTCGCTCGGCGATGAGAAATCCGGGGGCACATAACACGAATCTTACGCTGACATTTCCAATCATCAGTCGATCCACGACGGTCGCGGGTCTTCTCCATGATGTTCAGGGAATTCGGAGAGAGCCGTGCCCCTCAGGAATCGACCAAAAAAGAAACATCTTTTTTCCTTCGCTTCTTTCCTTCATCTGACCATGGTTAACAACAACCCCGAACCGTTTCACCTCGGCTTCCCGGTTAACGATATTGAGGAAACTCGAGCCTTTTACGGAGATCTGTTAAATTGCAAAATTATTCGGAGCTCCGATACCACTATCAACATCGATTTCTGGGGTCACCAGCTGGTCGGACACCTCGTGCCCGACGTCGCCGGCGAGCACGGCCATAATGAAATCGATGGAAACGACGTTCCGATCCCCCATTTCGGTGCGATCCTTGACTGGACGGAATGGGAAAACCTCGTGGAACGCGTAAATCGCTCCGACGTCGAATTCGTTATTGACCCGTACGTCCGCGACCGGGGCACGCCGGAGGAGGAAGGAAAAATGTTTATCCAGGATCCGTCCGGGAACACCCTGGAATTCAAAACGTTCAAGAACGAGGAACAGCGATTTGTTTAACCCTCCCTCCCAGACCAACGGAAACGGGCCCGCCACGGAAAATAGTTGTGGAGCCGCGTCCACGAGAGAACGACCAACTCCATGACTCCTTTCATCGCCGACACAGGATGGTTCGAAGGTTTACCGTAAAGTTCGGACCGAAGACCGCCTGACGCAGGATCCTACCGAAAAAACCTTGTTTCGTCAACGAACCAGTTTGCTGTAAGGCTTTTTGTTGGTAAGGCCTTGCTTGAGCAGGATTTTACGAACCGCCAGGGGCCCGGCGAGTCTCCTCCAGACCCTCAACCATTCCACCGCCGACAGTCTCATCCGGGGATGGCCCACAGCCTGTCGAAGTCCCGCATTAAACAGACTATTGTTGATCTGTCCGTCGATTTTTTTCTTGTCCAGATCATTCCGTTCCGCAACCCAGACCTTCCATTCAATCAGAGTGTGAACAAGCTTCCCCGCCTTTTTCTTCACCTTCTGCCATTGAACGCCGGGGAGAAAGAGAGGCCCTCCCTCCCAGGGAACGTTCTCCGCGCCGGTCCGGAACTTCAGCCGCTCCATTAACGATGAAATCACGGATCCGGCCCCGTTCTGCCTGGCGATCGATCCCAGAAACGCCGCCGCCGTTCGTCGGACGGAGATTCCTCGGGCGTCCAGCAGAACCTTGGCCAGTCGTTTCGCCCCAAACCCAACGATGGTCTCGTCGAGAAGATTTCGTAGAGTTCGATTCCTTGATGCGAGCCTCACCAGGTGAGTGTCCACTCGGAACCGGTTTCCCTTGTTCAGTCGCTTCAGGGTCAACCGGATCGGCCGTAACAGGGAGGGAAACTCTTCCGCCCAGTCCAGTTTCGGTTCGAGATCGTCCATGGAGTCACTCCTTCGCACCAGTGCGGCTGCCGCCAGGGTCCGGATCATTCTGGAATGAGAACCATCCTTCTTTAATTTGTAAAGAGTCTTTGTGGCCTTCTCCCCGTCGATCCGGGACAGCGCGACAATCCCCCATCCCCGCACCCGTAACTTGTTCTCGTTATTTTGTACCAGTTTAACCAACCGGGGCAGGGCCTTTTGATCCTGGTTCACGAGCTGCTGAACCGCCTGTTTAGAGGATTCAATGTCGCTTAATTTGTCAATTTGCTTTTCCACGTCAATTTCCGCCCGGACCCCCATCGCCATCGCGGCACACAGAACGGCGGTCAGGACCGTTCCCGCACCCCCTCCATCGCGAGGAAACAAATATAAGAAGGAAGACGTCCCGTGACGTGGGTGACGGAGAACGACGTGCAAACCGGCCAGTAGGAGCAGTGCGATAAACGCTCCCGCTCCACCGTCGAATAGCCCCTGTCGCGATATGGACTTTTCATCCTGGTACACATTTCCCTTCTCTTTTGCCTTCCGGGGACCCTTTTTTCTCGCATCGTACACCGTCGGCCGATTTCTCCGGGCCGGTATCTGAAATGGAGCAAACGTTAAGTTCTCTTGCCTGAGCACCTTCCGCGGAAAGTTTCCATCCACCACGGTCAGGGTCATTTCCTTCAGGTTCTTGAGCGCCTGCTTCCGTTGTTCTTTACTTTTCCGATTCAGCACCTGCCGGTTCAATTCACTGATGTGTTTTCCGCGAAGCAGCAGGGCTTCCTGAATACGAAGAAGCTCTTTTTTCTCACGCTCGTACTGGTGGACCAGTCGATTCTTTTCCGCGGCCAGTAGATCGGAGGCAAAAAGACGCTTTGCCAACCCATTTTCCGACGTCGGATCCCGCTGTTGCTTGACGTTTTTCTGCTGGGACGTGGTCAGGTCCGACCACTTGCCGTTGATGACACGAAGGGGTAATGGTTCCGTCACATTCCTGTATAACTCCGGACCGGAAACCTGGCGTCGGACGTATTTTCGAGGAATATGCCGGATCCGAACGGGATCGTCGGCGAACACGTAGGTGATATTGTGCAGTTTACCCTTGTTGTAGGCCGAAAGACGCATCGGCGCGACAAGACGCCTTGAACGAAAACGAAATCCCATAGCCTGGACGTTCCCGTCAAACGTAGCTTCCCCGGGCAAACCGGGATTTGCATTTCGCATTCCCGGTTTCGGGTTGACCGCGGACTTGGAACTCACCCGGGCCTTTACCGCTACAAAACACCATCCCGCCTCAACGTACTCCTGTGCCGCCCGGCCCATGTTATTGGGATACCGGTACTCGTGTTCATCCATCCAGTTCTTCAGGGCTTCCGAACTTCCGGCCTCCAGGACGACGGTCTGGTACATGCCGACCGCTTCTTTCTTTCGAACCCGGACCTCATCGTACGCAAGTCCCGTATCCCCGGGACCTTTTTTCCCGCTTCCACTTCCGGAACGGGCCTGGAAAGCACCTCCAAGAAATGATTCTCCCTGCTGATTCTGAACCTCCACGGTCACTTCCGGAGGATCCACGGCCGCGGCGATGTGGGGAAAAATGTTGTTCGGCACCTTGCGAATCGACGGAACGTTCGGAAACGGAATGAGCATCCCAAAGTTGTCCGCTTTGCCCGAAAACCCGGGTCGTACCACAAACGTTTCCATACCGTTCCGGTAAAAAAGGTAGGTTTTCTGGGCCCCCACCCGCTTAATCGGATTGTCGACGTTGACCTGTATCGGCGGAACCATTCCGCAGGGATCCGCACCAACCATACCGGAGCTGAGAACGAGCAGGGGAAAAAGCAGCAGAACGATAGATGCTGATGGTCCGAGCGAAAGGGAACGTTTTGGACGCATGGTAACCACCGTTCATATTTCGTGATCGAAACAGGGCGCCTGCAACAACCGGTCCGGCGGATCGTGATTGTGTGAACCCCGCTTCAACCCTTTCCTGAATGAAATGTATTATGTTCTATATCAGGACAAAATCAAAGCTTTGTTTACACATCGAGATAACTAGCATGACTAAGCGAGAAATACGCGTCCTCAGTTCTTCATAAACGGGTAGGCTGCAAGGATTTTCG